>NZ_JAAHHE010000022.1:34491-95561 GCF_010692525.1 Moorena sp. SIO3B2 | reverse complement strand
AGGATTTGGCAATTAATCCAAAAGCCCCAAAAATTCGCTGATATTAGTGCTGCAATTGTAGAAGAATACGGGGTTACTCCTGAAGTTTGTGACCCAGATATCGTCTCTCTGCTGGAAAAAATGCACACTAAAGGACTAATCGAGGTCATTGATGAAGCATCTGTGGAAATTGCTCAACCTTAGCCCTAGACTTTATCTGCTCTTGGTAAAAACATTTATCATGTTACTGTTAGTTCGGGTAGGGTTGAAGTTTTTATCCTTTCAAACCTTACACCAGCGCTTAGAACAGATAAGTCACTATCGTTTTACTCACACAGCCAATCTGGTTAAACTTAATCACATCCTGTGGGCTGTAAACATAACTAGCCGTTATATGCCAGGGAAAGTCAAGTGTTTAGCAAGGGCTTTAACAAGCTATACATTAATGGTTCAGTATGGCTATGTTCCTCAATTACGTATTGGGGTTGCTAAGGGAGAATCAGGACAGCTAGAAGCTCACGCTTGGGTGGAAAATCAGGGATTAGTTGTCATTGGTCAATTGCCGGATTTAACTCGTTTCAAAACCCTACCATCCTTAGGAAAGCATTAACCATGAGTGGTATTGTTGGAATTTTTGATCTTGATGGTTGTGCAGTAAAGCAAACCGATCTCACCCAGATGTTAGATACCTTAGCCCATCGGGGAACTGACGGAGCTAATGTTTGGTGTGAGGGGGAGGTGGGATTTGGTCATCGGATGTTGTGGACAACACCGGAGTCTTTGCTAGAAGTCCAACCCCTAGTGGATTCTGAGCGTAATTGTATTTTAACCGCTGATGCTCGCATTGATAATCGGGATGAGCTAATTACTACCTTGGAATTAGCAGAGCAAGAGCCGGAAAAAATTACCGACAGCGATTTAATTTTAGCCGCCTACCACCGATGGGGAAAGGACTGTCCCCAATACCTGTTGGGGGATTTTGCTTTTGCCATTTGGGATCAGTCTCAGCAACAGCTTTTTTGTGCCAGAGATCATCTTGGTGTTAAGCCTTTTTACTATTATTATCAAGCAGAGAAAGCTTTTTTGTTTGCTTCTGAGATGAAGGCTTTATTTTGCCTACCTCAGATTCCTCAACGCATTAACGAAGTCCGGATTGCTGACTTTATTATGTTAATGCTAGAGGACAAGGTTATTACTACTTATGAAAATGTTTTCCGCTTACCTCCAGCCCATAGTTTGATTATTAATCAAACTGAACTGCGAACTTGGTCTTATTGGTCATTAGATCCAAGCAAAGAACTGCATTTAGAATCCGATCAAGCCTATGCAGATGCCTTTCGGGAAATCTTTACCGAGGCGGTGCGCTGTCGTTTACGTAGTGCTTTTCCCATTGGTTCTCAGTTAAGTGGTGGTTTAGATTCCTCGTCGATTACTTGTGTCGCACGGGATTTATTAGCTGAGACAAAAAAGCCGCCATTACATACCTTTTCCTGTGTTTTTGATACCCTCAAACAATGCGATGAACGATCCTTTATTGAGGCAGTATTAAATCAAGGGGAGTTTATACCCCATTTTATTGCTGGCGACCAAATAGGACCTCTCTCAGACATTGATCAGATTTTTGAGTATGAGGATGAGGCGTTTCCTGGCCCCAATTATTATTTTCCGTGGCGATTGACTCAAATTGCTAAAAAACAAGGGGTTCGTATTCTTTTAGATGGACATGATGGTGATAATATAGTTTCCCACGGCATTTATCGACTCACCGAATTAGCCTCTCAAGGAAAATGGGCAGTTTTTGCCCAGGAAACCAAAACATTGGCCCATAACTTTGGTACTTCAGCTAGTACTTTAGTAGAAATTCACGGCATTCCTACTCTACGTAAATTGGCTAAACAGTTTGGTTGGTTAGAATTTATCGAAGCCATCCAGCAAATTCATCGCCACATCGGGCTGTCTCGCAAACAACTATTAGTTCAGCATGGTTTGCGACCAATAGTGCCAGATTTGATCAAAAAGTGGGTAAGGCGATATCAACCTTTCCAGGTTTCTGGTAATAAATCGACACCTTTAATTAACCAAGAGTTTGCTGAACGCATTGGTTTACAAGAACGATTAAAACATTGGTCTACCCCACCATATACCCCATTAACCGTTAGGAAAAACCAATTCCAGGCTTTAAATGCGGGAGTATTCACCTTAGTATTGGAACAAATTGATCGCTGCGCTGCTGCTGCTGGTATAGAAGCCCGTCATCCCTTTATGGATAAGCGGTTAATTGAGTTTTGTTTAGCACTTCCTTCCGAGCAAAAATTGCGTCAGGGATGGAGTAGAATGGTTATGCGCCGTGCTTTGAGGGGAAGCCTTCCAGAGGTGATACAGTGGAGAGGAGGAAAAGGGGATCTCAGTGACAATTTTGTTCATGGTTTACTGGAATTTAATCGCGCCCAACTGGAAGGGATTATGGGAACACCCCTTGAGTCCATTAATAACTATGTAAACACCAACACTGTGCAAAAGACCTATCAAAAATTAATCTCAGCTAAGAATCTAACGTCTCAGGAAAAAATGACTATTTGGCTGGGTGCAAGCTTGACCCTAGCACTCAATAAACTGTCTAAAAATCAGAAGACAGTTTGAGAGTGATTTACGGGTCACAGGGTCAGGTTGTATTTACCAAATCCAAATGTTCTATTATCTACAGGAGATTAGTCAATGACTAAAACTTACACTCAACCCGATCTCATTATTCACGGTAACGTGGAAGAGATCACTCTATCTCAAGGTGTCACAGCTGATCAAGACTTTATCATCTTAACATCGGGAACTATTACTACCAACAGTACTGGTTCCAGTGACTTCACACAACCCTAACTCACCTGAATTAATTATTCATTTGTAGAGTTTGATCAACTTTTTCCTTGTCATCTCTAAGATGACAAGGAAAAAGTAATGGGTGCATATCATCTTTGTAAAAACATCATTGATAAAGCATTCCATTTAAGTAAGCACAGCGTAAAAAAAGAATCTTATTAACATTTTTAATATTCCATTGTGATCCTGATATTTGAAATCGCATTCCTATTTGCTTAATGCCCGATTCAATTGCTCCTGAACCTAGTGAAATAATTCGCTATATCTGATAGTATTCATAGTTAATTATTCGATTTTTATGAGTTTCTCTATAGTTGCAAAAATTTTGTGCTACTTTCTTTTTTAAGCCCCACGGTGCGCGTTCCCTAGCGCTTTGAGAAAGCGCGGGGTCGCACCGCTAAATAACTCTAAAGTCTCTGCCACTTTTCCTGACCAGAGTAACTTTTCTCCTGTCTTGATGCAGTCGCTCATGGGGGAAACTTCTTCTTGGATATAGTCTCTTAAGGTTGTTTCTATATCCTCAAATCTTTGCTTATTTCCTGGGGGTGTGTGGCGATCTAAAAGTTGAGCGACAGCTTTTAAATGTTCTTTTAGCTCTTGCTTTTATTCCGGACTCAAGTTCATAAATTTTAGTAATTATTAAAAATAGTTGACTTCCAATAATATCATGATTTTGATATTTTGGCAAAACTGAGATGCACCCAAAGTAATTGAAGTCAATCAATCTTTAATGCTCATAGATATAACACAGTTTAAGACAGATAATTTATTCTCTGTCTTATTGATTATGGTGGGCCAACGTTTGCCCACCATACTAGGAAGTAGGTAAAAAAAATGACTATACCTCAGATTCATAATTAGTTAATTAAAACAATAAATAATAATGTACAGTTATAGTGCCTTTGGTTTATGCATCCATTCTGAGATTAGGTTACCGGAATTATTACCATCCCAAGGACAGCCAGATCTTATGATCCGTTTTGGCGATATAAAAGACTTATCTCACGAAACTATTAACGAGAAAGAGCGCGTCCTTGGCTACATAGAGGGAGTGGGCAAATTCTTGATTTGTCAGGGTCGAGAAATTACAGTGTATCCCTTAACAGACCAAGACCCCTCAGTAGTACGCCCGACAATTGTAGGGTCTGCTATGGCAGCAGTACTGCGACAAAGGGGATTATTGGTACTTCATGCTAGTTGTGTGAATATCAATGGTAAAGGGATTGCTTTCATGGGAAACTCTGGTGCAGGTAAATCAACCCTGGCAGATGCTTTCCATTGCCAAAACTATCCGGTTTTAACCGATGATGTAATGGCAGTGAATACCACCGCTCAACAGCCGATGGTGTTACCAGCCTATCCTCAATTCAAACTGTGGCAACCAACGGTAGATGCTTTAGGACATAAGCCGGAACAATTGTCTCCTATTTTTGTGGGTGCTGATAAGCTTCGCTATAGGTTTGAGGAGGGTTTCCAAAGCACACCCTTACCTTTAAAACGTATTTATATTTTGGCCTATGGTTCTGAGCATAGTATCAAACCGGTAAACCCTCAAATGGCGTTTGCTGCTTTGGTGCGTCACACCAGGGAAACCCAAATCTTAAATGCTCCTGAAATTGTTAAAGCCCATGTGCAGCAGTGCGCGGCTTTGTTTAAGGAAGTTACGTTTTTCTATCTCGTGCGTCGTCCTGGTTTAGAGGAATTACCAAAGAGTTTGGCATTGGTAGAAAACCATCTGTAAGCATATGCGCTACGCGCACGCTGCTTGAGGTGCCGTCAGCGGTCAGCCGTCAGTAATTAGTCGTAG
This sequence comes from Moorena sp. SIO3B2, assembly GCF_010692525.1. Lineage (NCBI taxonomy): Bacteria > Bacillati > Cyanobacteriota > Cyanophyceae > Coleofasciculales > Coleofasciculaceae > Moorena > Moorena sp. SIO3B2. The sequence continues at coordinate 90,901 of NZ_JAAHHE010000022.1, read as the reverse complement.
GGTGGGTTAGGCGGCGAATAGTATAAAACTCACCTTTTAAGATAGCTGTCCGCCGTAACCCACCAATAGTCAATCACTAATCGCTGTCAGCAGATTTACTTGATCAACAGTCTTTCAAAATTAAAAATTAAAAATTAAAAATTAATCAGTTTTGATTTCAAATTTACGTAGTACTGTTCAACTAGCTTCCTATTTACCAAAAACCCTGAGTCTAATTTGGCAATCTGCTCACCATTGGACAATTGCTTGGCTGATTTTATTGGTATTACAAGGATGTTTACCTGTTGCGACATTGTATTTAACGCGATCGCTAGTGGATAGACTAGTCGCAGTTGTAGGGGCTGGATTACAACCGGAGACTATTCGCTTGGTAATGTTACCTATTGCTTTATTCGGGGGAGTATTATTACTCACTGAAATCCTCAAAGGGATTAGCGAGTGGGTGCGCACCGCCCAAGCAGAAATAGTTCAAGATTACATCAGTGATTTAGTACATCAGCAGTCCTTAGCCATTGATTTAGCCTGCTACGAGTCCTCAGAATACCACGACTACCTAAATCGAGCTAGGAGTGGGGCTGGAGGTCGTTCTTTGGCTTTAATGGAAAACCTGGGGATTTTACTACAAAGCAGCATCACCTTGATTTCGGTAATTGCCATTCTTTTACCCTATGGTATCTTGCTACCGATAGCCATAGTAATTGGTACTCTACCGGGTTTTTACGTTGTGCTACGTCTCAATCGCCACCATCATCAATGGTGGCAGAAAACCACCCTAGACCGGCGTTGGCTGGAGTATTATGAGATTGTGCTTACCCATAGTGCGGCGGCGGCGGAAGTGCGTGTGTTTGGACTGGGAACCCATTTTCGCACTGCTTATCAAACCTTGCGTCAACGATTGCGCCTAGAACATCTGCAACTGATTAAACAGCGAAGTTTAGGACGCTTTGGTGCTAACTTAATTACCTTACTGGTGTTAAGTGGAGCTATAGTTTGGATTGGACAGCAAATGCTCCTAGGATTAATTACCATGGGAGATGTTGCCCTATTTTATCAAGCTTTTAACCGAGGACAAGAATTAATGAAATCCTTGCTAGGTAATATAGGAGAAATATATAAAAACAGCCTATTTGTTAGCAATCTTTTCGCATTTCTTAATCTAGAGCCTAAGGTTGTTGATCCGCCTCAGCCTAAAACTATTCCCTCATCCTTGCAGCAGGGAATTCGCTTTCGACAGGTAAGTTTTAAGTATCCCGGTAGTCAACACCTGGTGCTAGAAAATTTCAACTTGACAATTCCCGCAGGTAAAATTGTGGCGATTGTCGGGGATAACGGTGCCGGTAAAACCACTTTGACTAAACTACTGTGTCGCTTTTATGACCCGGAATCCGGCAGTGTAGAGCTAGATGGTGTTGACCTGAAAAACTTTTCGGTAGCAGATCTGCGCAAGGCAATTACAGTACTGTTTCAATTTCCCCTGCGTCATGTGGCTACCCCTGCTGAGAATATCACCTTTGGTAATTTAGCAGAATCAGCAAACTTACCAGCGGTTGAAACAGCAGCCCAAGCCGCCGGGATTCACGAGCGAATTTTACGACTTCCCCAAGAGTACAATTCCTTGCTAGGAACATCTTTCCCAGGAGGTGTGGATCTTAGTGGTGGTGAGTGGCAAAGGTTAGCACTAGCAAGAGCTTTTTTTAGACAAGCTCCGATTATTATCCTAGATGAACCAACCAGCGCCATGGACCCTTGGGCAGAAATGGACTGGTTAAATCGTTTTCGTATCTTGGCCCAAGGACAAACTGCTATTGTAATCACCCATCGCTTTACTTTGGCGATGCGGGCTGACTTAATTTACGTGATGCGAGACGGAAAAATTGTCGAGTCCGGTAGTCACGATGAATTAGTCACTCAGGGAGGGCTTTATGCCGAGTCTTGGCAAGCACAAATGTATAGTAGCGAACGGGAAACAGACCAGGGCATGCATCTCAGTTTTACACAAATACTCCGATTGAAGGCTAAAAAACTTCTCCAGTTCCCTGAGTTATAGCAGTTCTCAGGACGAGTGAGCGACATTGCTTATCCCTTTAAGGCAATAGGCAATAGGCAATAGGCAATAGGCAATAGTAAAGAATTAAAGTAGGGTGGGCAAAGTAATATAATCATTAATACTCAAAACAATCAAACGGTTTTTGCCCACCCTACAAAGACGAATTAAAGTAGGGTGGGCAAAGTAATATAATCATTAATACTCAAAACAATCAAACGGTTTTTGCCCACCCTACAAAGTGACCGGTATTGAAAAAATTTGAATTTAATATAAATACAAAAATTGCTAAAATCAGGCTTGGGTATTGCTCCTCAATTAGTCCGTCCAGAAGCTAAACTGTTATTGTGCTGTGCCCGTACTAAATTAGACCCTGACCTAGTTGATCAGATCCAACTATTAGTCCAGCAGGATTTAGATTGGCTATGGATTGTTGGGATGGCACAGCAGCAGAAAGTACTGCCTTTATTAGTTAGAAATCTTAGTTACCTAGAATGCACTCAAATTCCCTCTGATTTATGGCAATATATGCAAGCTAAGGTACGCTCAATTACCTTATATAATTTGTCTCTTACTAGAACCCTGGTTAAGCTATTACCCCAACTAGAAGCTCGCGGTATTGCCGCTATTCCCTATAAAGGGCCTACTTTAGCAGCAGCAGCCTATGGTGATTTAGCTTTGCGGGAGTTTGTTGATTTAGATTTACTAGTTAGCGAACAGGATTTTGAATCAATTAAAGAGGTTTTGAGAACTTTAGGGTATCATTTGGGTAGCTTCAGCTTTTCCTGGTCGCAAAATTATGTCCATGAGGGGACTCTAGTTAACCTTGATGTACATCGTAATCTGACTCAACCCTATTTTCCGTTTCGCCTTGATTTTAAGGCCCTGTGGCAGGACAAACAGCCGATCCAACTGATGGACCAGACCGTAGAGCATCTGGCATGGGAAGACTTGCTAGTGGTGTTGTGTGTTCAGGTAGCAAAAGATGCCCATCATCATCAAAAAGAATTATCGAAAGTTTGTGATATTGCTGAGGTGATCCGCGCCTATCCTAATCTAGATTGGGAAAAGGTTTTAGCCCGTGCCACTGCTTGGGGAGGAAAACGACTACTTTTGTTTGGACTATGTCTAACTCATGACTTGTTAGCAACTCCCCTACCCCCATTCATTTGGCAGAAGATTAAGTCGGACTTGGTGGTGCGAGTTTATGCAAAACTAGTGGGGCGACATATTTTGTCAGAGGAGGATGTTTATAGTTCCCGGGGAAAATTAGGGATGCTATTGCGGGGATTGATGTTGTTAGAGTCTCCCTTATTGCTAAGCCATAGTAATCAACAACTCCTTTCTCATATAATACTAGCAAGATTTAGGCAAAAGTTTGGGTATTCCGTACTTGTTATGCTAAATAAACACTTTGACAAAGGGAGCAGGAATCCCCCCTAACCCCCCTTAGTAAGGCAGGGAGCAGGGAGCAGATAATAGGCAAGAGGCAAGAGGCAAGAGGCAAGAGGTAAAAAATCCTGTGTACCTCATAGCTATAAGAAACGCTAGATCAGCCCATAATTATTCACTAAACGTAAATTAAGGATTAAACGTTTTCTACCAATTAACATAATTTTCCTGAAAGCTATCGATTAGTAAGAATAACTAAGTGGAACCTAACTAAGGGCTTATTTTCCGAATTGGTTTATAAAAAACTATCAACATTTAAATCGGGGCTACCTACACCTTAATTAACTAAACTACTAAACTCAAATTAAATACTAGCTAGTTATTACTATCTAGATCCTTACGTTTAGGAGTGGGCTTCGATGGTCCTGTTGATCTCAGTCTCTCCCCATACTACTTTTCTAAGGTTTTTATGTCAACGCCAGGAAAGGGAGTAATGGGGAGATGTTGTGTCTATGGTTTTAGGGAGTCGGGAGTCGGGAGTCGGGAGTCGGGAGTCGGGAGTCGGGAGTCGGGAGTCGGGAGTCGGGAGTCGGGAGTCGGGAGTCGGGAATAGGGAAAAAATTATGTGTACCTCATTACTATGATAAACACTCGATTTTCACTCTAAATTATTTACCTAAAAAATTAAGCTTTTCTATGAAAAAATTACTGGTAACAGGCTCCTCAGGATTGATTGGGTCTGAAGTTTGTGGTTATTTTGCTCAGCAAGGTTGGCAAATTCACGGTATTGATAATAATCAACGGGCTGTTTTCTTCGGTTCCCAAGGGGATACACGCTGGAATCAGCAGCGGTTGCAAGAGACAATTCAAGACTTTGTTCATCATGAATTCGATATACGCGATCGCAAAGGTATTTTAGACCTAATGGCGCAGCTCAAGCCAGACGCGATTGTACATACAGCAGCCCAGCCTTCCCACGACCGCGCCGCAGCAATTCCTTTCGCTGACTTTGATACCAACGCAGTGGGGACTTTGAACTTGCTAGAGGCTGCGAGGCAATCTTGTCCAGAGTCGCCCTTTGTACACATGTCTACCAATAAAGTGTATGGCGATCGCCCCAATACCATTAAGCTTAAGGAACTAGACACCCGTTGGGATTATGAGGACCGGGTTTACACCAACGGCATTCCTGAAAGCTTTAGCATCGATCAATCAAAGCACTCTTTGTTTGGGGCATCGAAAGTTGCTGCTGATGTGATAGTGCAGGAATATGGTCGCTACTTTAATCTGCCCACAGCTTGTTTACGGGGTGGTTGTCTGACCGGACCAAATCATTCCGGTGTGGAACTCCACGGTTTCCTCAGTTATCTGGTCAAGTGTAATCTCGAAGGTCGGGAATACAAGATTTTTGGCTATAAGGGTAAGCAAGTACGGGATAATATCCACTCTCTGGATGTGTCGCGGTTTATTCACGCTTTTATCGAAGCACCTCGAATTGCTGAAGTTTATAACATCGGTGGCGGAAAAGGCAATAGCTGTTCAATTCTAGAAGCGTTTAAGCTGGCAGAGAAGTATAGTGGTAAAGCGATGCACTATACCTATCTACAAGAGAATCGAATTGGCGATCATATTTGCTATTACTCCGATTTGAGTAAGATGCGCGAGCATTACCCCAGTTGGGATATTTCCGTGTCCTTGGAAGAAACAATTCAGCAAATTGTGGAATCTTGGCAAGCTCGTTTGGCTAAATCAGCCGTAACCGTTTGAGTATATATAGTGTTTGTATCTGGGTTGTAAACACACTTCTTGGGGCAAAAGGCAAAAGGCAAGAGGCATGCATGCTAGAGGGGAAAGAGTGCGTAGGGTGCGTTAGGGGCGGACTTGCCCTTATTTTTCACCTCGTAGCCAGCGTTGGGATAGTCCGCCCCGTAACGCACAACCCTTGGGCGAGCCCTCATTTTCTCGGTCGCCAGTGTTAGGTTGCTGCCTGGGAAATGAAACGGGCAAGATGCCCGTTCCACGCCTGATGCCCGTTCCACGCCTGATGCCTGTGCCACGCCTGATGCCCGTTCCACGCCTGATGCCCGTTCCACGCCTGATGCCTGTGCCACGCCTGATGCCCGTTCCACGCCCGGAAAATCTTGATAACGGGCAAGATGCCCATTCCACAAAACTCTTAAAATCATTCCATTATTAAGCAACGCCCCCTCTCTTTCCCAGATCCGCTGCTCCCATCAATTCTAGTTTCACATCTGATTTTAAAACGCTATATATTTGCTGACTAATTAATAGTAATTGTGACAAAACTCAAAAAACTTATTCCTAATTTCCGATCGCCAGCCTATGTTCTGGTCGGGGAGACAGCCCGGAGAAACTGGTGGCTGATTGGGATGAACCTGATTACTAATCTCGTCAGTGCTGTCCTAGAGGGCAGCACCCTAGGTGTTATTTATCTGGCCGTGGGTTATCTAACCGGGACTGATGACCCTGGAACAGATACACCAACTAATCCCACAATAGCTCAAATCCTTGCTAAGATTCTGCCTTTGCCACCAGAGCAAATGTTTTTAATATTAATCTTTGGGGCAGTGGTGCTGCAAATCGGCTTAAGTCTGAGTAACTATCTCAATAAGGTATCCACAGCTTACCTATCGGCCAAAGCACAGCCCTATGTGACGGGCAAAGTGTTTGAACGGATTATGACCTTTAGCTATGGCTGTGTCAGCCGCTATAAGGTCGGTGACCTAGTACTTTTTACCAATGATGCGGCTTTCGCAGTCGATCAAAATATCACACAATTCAACAATCTGGTGGTGAGTGTGTCATTCTCCTTGGTGTACCTGGTTATTATCGTGGGTCTATCCCCAATCTTGGCAGGGGCGGCAACGGTGCTGATCCTGGCGGTGGCTTATGTGCAGTACAAGCTGATTCCCCGATTACGACGAGTGGTAAAGCGGGTGACCGCAAGCCAGGTGGAGTCGGCTAAGTATATTACTCAGAGCATCCAGGCATTGAGGTTGTTGCATACCTTTGGTACCCAGCCACAGACACTAACGGGGGCAAATCAGATATTAGGTAAAATCGAGAAACAACTAAAAAAGCGGGCATTGGTCTTTTACCTGCCGGAGCCAATTTTAGAGACTTTGCCCATGGTAGCCCTGGGAATTTTGGCGGCTTCCGCAGTACTATTTGAAGGGGGTAAGGCGACAATCCTACCCCTGTTGTTGACCTTTTTGCTGGCCTTGCAAAGGTTATCGGGGCGCTTGAGAGCAACTTCAAACACAATTACAGCTTTTGTGGATAACAGCGCCCGGATGGTACGGTTAGAGACAATTTTAGACCAGCGGGATAAGGTATTTGAGCACTCGGGCACTGAGCCGTTTACACGGCTAAGGGAAGATATTGAGTTTAAGTCTGTAAGCCTTTCTTATACTAACGATGATAACCTTGCCTTGAACAATCTCACCTTTACTCTGCCCCGACATCAAGTAACTGCCTTAGTCGGGGAGTCGGGGGCAGGTAAGTCTTCGATTATAGATTTGTTCATCGGACTGTATCAACCGACGGCAGGACATATTCTAGTCAATGGTCGTCCTCTAGCAGACTATTGCTTGGAAGACTGGCGGCAACAGATCGGGGTGGTCAGTCAAGATACGTTTATTTTTAATGACAGTATTTTAGAAAATTTGCGTTACGGTCGTCCCTCAGCAAGCTTGGATGAGGTGGTGGAAGCAGCGAAAGCAGCCCAAGCCCACAAGTTTATTTTAGCGTTGCCTGATCGGTACGAAACGGTGGTGGGTGAGCGGGGCTATAAACTCTCCGGTGGACAGCGGCAACGATTGGCTCTGGCACGGGCATTAATTAAGCAGCCAGAGATTTTAATCTTGGATGAAGCCACCAGTGCCTTAGATAGTGAATCAGAGAAGTTGATTCAGCAGGCATTGGAACAGTTCCAGAAGGAACGAACAGTGATTGTGGTGGCACACCGACTTTCGACCATTGCTGAGGCTGATCAAATTCTAGTGCTAGAGCGGGGACAGCTTGTAGAGCACGGTACCCATAACTCGCTTTTGCATCAAGGTGAGCGCTATGCACGCTATTGGCAGTTGCAGAGTAGCCAGGTGGCAGCTTAAAACAGTAGCTTGAGGCAGGGCTGTTTCATTCTTGACCCTAAAATTGATCAGGGAGTGGGGAGTGGCTCACAGGGGTAGGTTTTTTACATTTGGGTCGGGAATCGGGAATCGGGAATCGGGAGTCGCTCATCAGGGTAGGTTTTTAACTTTCACCTCAGGTGTGGGGTGTGGGGTATAAGAAAATGTACCATTATTGTCGTTAAAAATCATCAAGACAATAAAAGTACGTACTCGCCCCTTTGTAAAAAACCTACCCTTGTAAGGGGCATCCTGCCCGCCCGAAAATATCCGGTGCCCTTGACCCATTAAGAATTTAATTCGCTAACGGAAAGCGCACCTAAAAACTATTAAAATCATTCCATTATTAAGCAACGCCTCAGCTCCTGTATTTTTCTAATCATTTTTATAATCACCCGTTCTCCCACACCCTACCAAGTTCACCAGGTTGCTTATCACCCAGTCAGGTATCTAAATGTAGGTACAGACGTGAAATAGATTCAACATTTCTGGTGTATTGTTATGTCTTGGAACACTCTCAATATTACTTCCACTGCTGAAATTGTCAGCTCTATTAGGGAAAAGGGCTATTACTTCGCAGAAAGTGCATTAGATAAGATAGAGGCTGACCGGCTCTTAGAAGAAATCGACTTTGATGAGATTCTGATCAATAAAAATGACCTAGGTGTGGTTTGTTCAGGAAATCAGAAGTTTTTGAGCCATTGCCTGGCAAAGTCGAAGCGAGCCTACGATTTGATTACGTCTCAACAGGTTTTAGATGTTTGTAATGCCTATTTAAAAGTAGGATATCAGCTGATAAATCACAGGTTCTGTCAGACCCGTCGAGGGTTTCATATGCCCTGGCACACAGACAATAATCTGCTGTACGGTAGTCAGTTTTTGGGTAAGCACCAGATGCAAGGTCTGGTATTTATTATATATCTTTCCGAGCCAAATTTAAGCCCGTTTCAGTATATTGAGGGTTCCCACCTTTGGTCATCAAAGTATGACGATGAGATTTATATCAGCGATCGCTGGGTTCAGACGCACTATCAGCAGGATATCAGAACCTTTGAAATAAAGAAGGGCGACCTCATCATCTTTGATTTGCATGGTATTCATCGAGCACGCCCGTTTAAAGACAGACATCATGTTCGAAATATTTTTCAGTTCCAGGTCGAGCAAATTAAAGATGAATATCTTGGCCATGGAGAGCAAAATCTGGTCAATGCTGGGTTTATCGATAACCCTAGTCCAGACCTTTTCAACTACTTAGGATTTGGGATTCAGCGAAACTATCCAGTCTTTCCAAATAGTTCAATCGCAACTATGGCTATGCCAGAGCTAATGAAGTTATATAAGCAGCTTTTGCTCCTGACGCTTAAGGCAATCACTAGGAACCTAGCCAAAGGGCTGCTAACTGGAGAATGGCAAGTGAGTTTAAAACGTAAACTATGGCATCCTAAATTGCCAAGTTCAAACAGCAGAAAGAGTTGATTCAGCAGGCATTGGAACAGTTCCAGAAGGAACGAACAGTGATTGTGGTGGCACACCGACTTTCGACCATTGCTGAGGCTGATCAGATTTTAGTGCTAGAGCGGGGACAGCTTGTAGAGCATGGTACCCATAAGTCGCTTCTGCATCAAGGTGAGCGCTATGCGCGCTATTGGAAGTTGCAGAGTAGTCAGGTGGCAGCTTAACGGTTTAAGGGATTTTATGAAACTTTTTATTACAGGAATTTGTGGCTTTGTGGGTAGTACCCTGACTAAAGCGTTACTTGACCATAAAGCAGATTTAGCCATTACGGGTATTGACAACCTATCTCGGTCAGGCTCTTGGCTAAACCGTGAAATTTTGACTAAACAAGGGGTGAAGGTGGTTCATGGTGATATTCGTAATGCCAGCGACCTGGAAGCTAATGGTCCGTTTGACTGGGTGATTGATTGTGCGGCGAACCCCAGTGTATTGGCAGGGGTTGATGGTCAATCGAGTAGTCGTCAACTGATTGACCATAACTTGGGTGGTACGATTAACTTGCTGGAGGCGTGCAAACGTTGGAATGCAGGTTTCATACTGCTCTCAACCAGCCGGGTATATTCGATTCCACCATTGGCACAATTAAAGGTAGAGGTGCATGACCGGGCTTTTCGACCTTGTGTAGATAGCTCTTCTAGTTGGCCAGTGGGATTGAGTGAGCAGGGGATTAGTGAAGCATTTTCAACGGCTCCGCCGGTCTCGCTGTATGGTTCAACTAAGCTAGCATCAGAAACACTGGCACTGGAATATGGGTTAACTTTTAATTTTCCGGTGTGGATTAACCGCTGTGGAGTAATGGCTGGTGCTGGACAATTCGGTCATCCAGGACAGGGGATTTTTGCTTTTTGGATTCATAGTTTCCGCGAAAAGCGAGCGCTCAAATATATTGGTTTTGGCGGTAATGGCTATCAGGTAAGGGATTGTTTGCATCCTCAAGATTTAGTCCCTTTGTTAGAGCAGCAATTTAGTGAGCCATTAGTGACGAATAAACCCCGAACTGTGAATTTAAGTGGTGGGGTGAGCAATAGTATGTCACTGCGGCAATTAAGTGATTGGTGTGAAGATCGCTTTGGGGCTAATAAGGTACTTCAAACCGATATAGAACGACCTTTTGACATTGCTTGGATGGTGCTGGATGCCGCGAAGGCAAAACAGGTGTGGGAATGGACTCCACATACAGAAATTAATCAAGTGTTACAAGAAATAGCCAAATTTGCAGAAGCAAACGAGAGCTGGTGTAGAGTGTCTGCTTCAGGATAGTCCAATGTCAACTGAGTCATTATTTTAATAATTTAAACTTATGCTCCTTATATTCGCTTTCAAATAAAGGGAGACTTAAGTGATTCACCACTCTGGCGGGAAAAGCGTCCAGAGTTGCTTGCACCAGTCCTTAAATTTAAGAAGATGGAGTAATACAATGGGAATTGTAAGAATGGGTGTACCCGAAGAGCTTGTGCTCAAGTTAAATTCTGTTGCAAAGTTGGATACATTTATAGAAACAGGAACATTTTATGGTCATACAGCGGCATGGGCAGCAAAACATTTCGATCACGTATTTACGATTGAAATTGACAAACAGATATCCGAAACAGCCGCTGCAAATATGGGTAACTCCCACATAGTCAACTATCTAGTTGGAGATAGTGCGAAAATTTTGCCTAGATTGGTTACACGTAAGCATTCAGGTGATGGGGTTGACAAAAAGGGAAGGATGAGTAGTAGTGTAGAACCATGGAAATCAAACCACCAGCTATCCCAAATAGCTTTGAAGCTCTGGAACTGCTGCCCCAATCAGTTCTGGTGGAGCTGGTGCTGCAACTGCCAACTAGGGAATTGAACAACTGATTGGGGAGGTGGAACGCCTCAAAAGTCTGTTGAACAAAGACAGCCAGACTTCATCAAAACCCCCATCAAGTGATTTAATCAGAAGGTCAGAGAAAAAACCGTCGAAGGAATCAGATTCCGAGAAACGAAAACCAGGAGGACAACCAGGACACAAAGGGAAAACCCGAAAAGGATTTGGGCGGGTTGACCGATATGTAGTAGTCGAACCTCAAAGAAGTCCTAACTGTCAGGGAAATCATTGGGAAAGTAGGGATTGCTCAACCCGAAGCTATGTGGTGGCTCAACTGGTAGAGCATCCGATCGAAATTGTAGAGTACCAGCATCAGGCAAGGATATGTGATCACTGTGGGACTGTGGTTGGGGGAGAGTTACCCGAGAATGTCATTGCAGGACAAGACAAGGAGCGCGTTCCTTGCAGGCAATGCTGGCGAAAGTTGGGACACTACGGTCATTTGTCTTATCAAAAGCAACAGGAATGGTTGCAAGAGTTTGGGAACATCGAGGTAAGTTTAGGAACTAAAGATGCCACCACCCGGCGGGTCGCCTCTGCCGTTACTCCACAAGTGAGTGAATTAAAAGAGTGGGCCCGTGAATCAACCTCATGTCCACGTTGACGAGTCTCCATGGTTGGTCAATGGGGTGAAAGAATGGATGTGGGTGCTTTCAGGATACGGATATAGTTTGTTCCATGCCGGGGACACTCGTTCAAGAGCCGAACTTGAATATCTACGTAGGTCTTGTTTTGCAGGAGTCCTCAGTTCCGACGAATAAGCGCGTCTACAACGGTTATGAAGTTGCAGCGATCACAAAAGTGTCTGGCTCATCTACGACGACATTTTCAGCAAGTCGCTCGTCTGAAACAGCCTCACCAACTTCGCTTGGGTCAAGCCTTTATTGAGTTGATTGATGAAGCTTTTGCCCAACACCGTCAGTGGCGTGAGACTGGTGAGGCATCAGTTTATGCTTCTTGGGCTGAGTCTTTCAAGGGGCGAGTAACTGAGGCAATTGAGAGCTGGAGTTCAAAAGCTGCAAATCGCTGCGGGGTTGTTGCTCAAGTCTTGTCTTGATGCAGTCGCTCATGGGGGGAACCCCCAAGACCGCGCTGCATCGCTGAGGCACAAGTCCGAGCAATGGTGGTATTTCCTAGACTACCCACAAGTCCCACCCGATAATAATCGGGCAGAACGCTCTTTGCGTTTGGCAGTGACTAAGCGTAAAGTCGCAGGGGGGTCTCGCTCCTGGAATGGGTTTGAGCGTTCAGCAACAATATTGACGTGTGATTCAGTCAAGTCGTGCTAAGCGGGCGTAATACCATAAAGTTCCTGAGTCAGGCTGTGTCCTTAGCAGTCAGGCAGCGTTCTCACGAATTGTCTCTGATTCCGCTTTTGAAGTGAGTGGGGTGACTTTGTCAATCCCTACACCTGAATGCTTACGGTTACACAGTTAAATTCACCAGCTTTCTTCTGGTTAGATGGTCACTATAGTGGACCAGGAACCGGTGGGGAGAGCAATGAATGCCCATTATTATTAGAGCTTAAGCCAGCATTAGCCATTTCTGGATCGGTTATAATGATTGATGATGCAAGATGTTTCTTAGGACCTCCTCCTCCTCCTCACCAATCATCTCATTGGCCTCGAATCGATGACATTTTTCACCAGATCAAACAACTCGCTCCTACCTATATCACTACAATACAGGATGATGTGATCATTTCAGTGCCTTCTGAACTCAAGATGATCCTCGACGAAGATTGGCTGGGGAAGTTTAATCTTCGCTTTCACATCCATCAATCAAAAAGCAGGTGGCAAGACAAGTTGAGACATTTGTTCAGGTAATTTTTATAAGTAAATATATCAAAAGTGACCCAATTAAAAATGAAAAGCCCAATCAAATTGTTTGCAAGGCCCATATTGAAGACTTTACGTTGGAGCTATCAACCTGTTATCTCTGCGATCACTTATAGGCATTTTGTGCAACAGTTCGATGAATTCCAACGAATGGTAGGATATAAAGAGATTGATCTGGCCATCAAATGGAAAGAGCGTTATCCAATCCTAAACGAGAATACAACAACAACAGCTTTTGAACCGCATTATACCTTCCATCCAGCCTGGGCAGCACGGATACTAAAGCAAATTAACCCAACAAAGCATGTTGACATCTCATCAAGTTTAAGCTTTGTTACTTTGGTTTCTGCTTTTGTTCCTGTTGAATTCTATGACTATCGACCTGCTGAACTTAAATTATCAGGGCTACAATGCCGGAAGGCAAACCTCACAGACTTACCCTTCCCATCGGAATCAATTTCGTCAATTTCATGCATGCATGTGATCGAACACATCGGCCTTGGCCGTTATGGCGATCCTTTAGATCCCATAGGTGACTGTAAAGCAATTAAGGAATTACAGCGTGTTGTAGCTCCTGGAGGTAACCTCTTAATGGTTGTACCGGTAGGGAGGGCAAGAGTACAATTCAACGCTCATCGCATATATGACGCCGGTCTTCTAATGAATCACTTTACTAATTGGTCTTTAGCTCAGGGTTATTTCATTCTGGATCTAGGTAACGAGTTTACAGTCTTTCAGCCATCACTAACCGGAATTATCGAAGGCTGAAAAGACGTATCCTCGTAAATGCATAAAATATTGCAATTTAGAATGAAACAGCCCTGGTCTTTAGCTAATTTCTCCTTGGTAGATGATGAAGGCAAATTTTGGGAAGATACTGAAGTATCTCAAGCGCAAGGATTGAGCTATGGATGTGGTTGCTTTTGGCTGCAGAAACCTGAAGGATAGATTTCATAGTTGGTTATGCTTATTATACAAGCTGGAAAATATGGAAGGCTGGGAAATAGATTAATCTTATCTGCCCACCTACTAGCTTTTGCACGAGAATATGGTTATTATTTCATAGATTTTGGCTTCGATGAGTATTCGGATTTTTTCTCTTCAAGCAACAATAGACCAATCTTATCTTGGCCAAAGTTTCCAATAGATGTTCCCTTTGCCAATACAATAAGAACAAATAGCTTTAAATTAAGTCGGCATATAACAGTTGGAGGCAGGGCTCAGAAAATTTTTGGTGCTTTCAATTGGTTTGAGCAAATTTATTTAGATTCTTTGATGGATGAAGTGAGTCTAGATTTAGAAGAAAATCAAGAGCTAGTAGAGCGATTGACTAACTCAAAATTCATAGTTTGCGATGGATGGTGGATCAGATCAAATAATTTAGTAAAAAAACATTCAAAGTTTTTAATTGATTTTTTTCAGCCAGTTACAGCTATTCAAATGAGAGCCAAGAGGCGAGTAGAACAATTAAGAGACAGAGTAGATTATTTAATTGGAGTACATGTTAGACGAGAAGACTACCGGGATGTGGCTCCACATTTAGTATTTGATGATCAACACTGGAGAGAAATTTTAAAGCATCTCAAGAGATTATTTTATCCTCAAAAAATCCATTTTATAGTTTGCTCTAATGAGGCTTTAGAGTGGGATAATATTGAGGGGATTAGCTATACATTTGCAAAAGAAAGTGCAGTTATAGATATGCATATCTTAGCTTTATGCGATTATATTATTGGACCTCCTAGTACTTTTTCAGAGTGGGCTGCATTTATTGGAGGAGCAAAACTTGGTGTTTTACGTTCCAAAAATATTGAATTCGATATTGGCAAATTTTCATTTGTTGACTTTCCTATAGGTACTCGAATTTAACTACAAACTATATAAAAAAATATGTATAAAATTTTGTACGACTTCCTAATTAAAGCTTCTGCTAATAGGAAGTCACAATCAGCATTGGAAAAAACTACTTATTTTCTTCAAAGCCTGATGGGAATTGGTACAGGTGGTAATACCTCTAATAGTGGGGAGAGAAGCTGTATAGAATTTATTATTAAAAATTTTGAAGAGCCATATTGCATTTTTGATGTTGGGGCCAACAAAGGTCAGTATTTAGAGCTTTCAGTTAAAACACTTAAAAATAAGAAATATAAAATTCATTGTTTTGAGCCAGGCAAGTATACCTTTAAACAACTTCTCAAAAAGAGTGATCTTAGTAATTCTATTTATTTTAATAATATAGCGCTTGGAAAGAGTTCAGAGCAATTGAATCTGTATTATGATAACCCTGGTTCTGGAGGAGCCTCATTCACAAAGCGAAACCTGGAGCACTTTAACATGAATTTTAACCAATCGGAAGTTGTAAGTGTTAGCACACTAGATAACTATTGTGCTGATAACAAAATAGAGAAAATTGATTTGTTAAAGCTGGACGTTGAAGGCCATGAAATTGATGTTATAGAAGGTGCAAGTAATTTATTAAGTAATAGTAGAATTACTATGATTGTTTTTGAATTCGGAGGATGCAATATCGATACAAAAACTTTTTTCCAGAATTATTATTATTTTTTTGATAAATATGATATGAAAATTTTTAGAATAACACCATCAGGCTATCTATATCCAATTAACTCCTATAGAGAAATTCTTGAGCAGTTTAGAACAACTAACTTTGTAGCTATGAGGTTGTAGAAATATTATTAGAATATGATGAAAAAATCTCTCTAAGTAGGTAGACAAAATTATTTGTATATAAATATGCATGTGATCCCTTGATAGCTCTACTACATAAAAATAAAAAATGTACAATTAATTCTGTCCAGTTACTTAAGTGTCTTAAAAATGTAGATATTTCAATTAGCAAACTAAGCTTTTTACCTGCTCGTAAATTATTACTATGTACAATACACAACTTGTTGTCGGAATCACTGCTTATCGAGAAGGAAAGCTATTGCAACGAGGATGGGAAAGTATAAAAAACCAAACCTACTCCGATTGGACTGGCTTTTTAGTTCTGGATGGTGGTGCAGATGAAGAAACTACTCAAATTTTTGAAAATATTCATGATCCCCGATTAAAGAAGATAAAACTTGAGAAGAACACTGGTCCTTATGTACCACGTGATATCATCATGGAAAATGTCCAAGATGGCATTATGCTCTTCCTCGATGCAGATGACTATTATGATCCAGATGCTTTTGCTTTAATCCAGAATTTATTCGAGGATGATTCTGTCATGTGGATCTCTGGATCAGTACGACTATTTTGGGAGAACAATCAGGGTATTATTGTCCGTGAAGAGATAGTTACTGGCCAATACAAAACACCTGAAGAGTTTGTAAAAACTTATGTTTTCCCTGGGCTTGCAATCTTTCGTAAATCTGTCTTCGAGCAATTGGGCGGGTACGATCTTGAATTAAAAAGCACCCATGCAGATTTTGATTTTATGCTGAAGGTACTTGAACGCGGTTTTCCTTCTCGCCATACAGAAAGAATTATTTTACATAAGCAGGAACGTAGTAGATCTGTTTCGCGTTCTCACAATCACAATATGCATATAGTGCGTGAAAAAATTATTGAGAGACATCCAATTACATTTCAAAATGAGCAGTTACGGCGCTCATTTCTCCATTCTGCCTATTTGATCGCAAGTCGAGGCAACTTTTATGCAGGAAATCGAGAAGAAGCGTCTCGCTTAGCCAAATATGGCAAAAACTTTGGAAATGCCTCTGATTACTTTCCACTACAGTTTGCCAATCTTATTCCCAGATGGTTAACTAATTTAGTATTGATAAATAAAAGTTTTTATAACGGACTTCAATCAAGAATTGGCTTAAGAAGCAAACTCAAGAAACTTTTCGCCTCCTAAAGTCATCTCTTGCTTCGCTAGATTACATAACTAGTTTTATGGTTGGCTATTGCAAGTTGACTCTATGCTAAACCTGACCGAGCGTCAACAGACATCGTCTCAAAATTTATGCAACTCAAAGTCCTTTTTGTGTCAATTGCACCACCTGAAAATCATTGTGGTGTAAGGGTTGTTATGTATCGCCATCTAGTTGAGCGAGAGCCTTTTGAGGTTTTAGTTGCAACTAATGGGGAATATGCATTAGAACCGCAGCCTCACATCTTCCTACAGTTACCTTATTGGTTACACCGTTTACGCAAAACCAGGCTTGGTCCTTACTTTAGTCGATGGATTACTGATTTTGAAAATCTCATTTGGCCCTTACTTCCGAATCGCTGTTTAGATAAAGCGATCTCTCAATTTCAACCCAATGTCATCCTGTTCCTAGCAGATAACTCTTTGGGGTTAATAGCTCGACGTGCAGCTGAGAAGCATGGTTTACCGCTAGTGGGTTTGTTCCTGGATTGGTTTCCTATCATGGATGGTTACTATGGCAATGCTCGATCCCGTAATCTCCTCAGCGAGCGCTTCAGATCGCTTTATGCTGCCTGCGATCTGGCATTCTGTACTAGTGACGGAATGCAGGAGATTTTAGGGTCACATCCCAATTGCCATGTGATTTACCCTATGCCAGGGCAGCACACAATTCCAGCTCAGAGCTATCCACCTTCAACTGGAAAGTTTCGGTTAGTCTATGTCGGCTCTGTAGAAAAATTCTATGGCAGAATGATCTGTTCACTGATTGAGGAGTTTGAGGGGTCAGCTGAACTAGAGCTAATTATCGTAGGACCGAATGCAGATTGGGACCAAAAAATCCTTGATCACGCCAAGGAGAAAGGGATTTATCTGGGTTTCAAGACACCCCCCGAAGCCGCAGAAGTCTTGGCTGGAGCAGATGCACTTCTTGTTGTTATGAGCTTTGAGGAGAAGTACGAGTTGTTCATGCGCACCAGTTTCACGACAAAGTTCTTAGATTACGTTGCCTTCAGCAAACCGATCATCCTGTGGGGACCTGAGTACTGTACGCCTGTCCGAGTTGCCCGTGAGCAAGGCGGTGCAATTGTGGTGGCACAACCTGACGCAAAGGGAGTGGTGAATGCCTGTCTTAGACTGGCTTCCGATACTCAACTGCAGAGTAAGATGATCGAGCAGGCCAAGAACCTGCATCAGAACCTGTTTAATCCCAATCGCCTGCAAACAATTTTTGTCACTGAAATTGAGAAACTCGTTGCACCTATTCCCCCAAAGGATCTTGCTATGCTGGCCAAAAGAAAGGCAGATTGACCTTTTCTACGGCAATCCTGACGAATTTATTCGTCAGTGCTTATCCAAAGTCCATCTATAACCCCATTGCCATGGGCATTCGCTTATGAAATCTGCTTGCCTTGCTATCCTGAACTACAACGGAATTCATCACCTGGAACACCTGTTGCCCACCGTTGAAGAAGCGATCATCAACTATTCTGGTCTGTGTCGAGCGATTGTTTTGGATAACTGTAGTACAAAAGGAGATGTGGAATGGGTGCGATCGCACTTTCCCTCAATTGAGACAATCTCAGCCCCTACCAATGACTACTTGTTTTCGTACAACTGGTTGTTACCTCAATTAGAAGAAGAAATAGTCGTTTTACTCAACAACGATCTGCGACTATCCCCGAATTTTCTGTCCCCGCTCGTGCAACACTTCGAACACGATGACGTTTTTGCGGTTTCAGCGACATCATTGGATTGGGAGGGAAAAGTTTACACGTGTGGCCCCTCACGATTAACCCATCGACACGGCTGGTATCAATGGAATTATGATCCTCAGCGACAGGAACAATGCCATACCTTTTTTGCCTCAGGGGGGTTTTCAGCAGTTGATCGCTGGAAGTTTTTAGAGCTGGGTGGTTTCAATAAGTTATTTCACCCTGCCTACTGCGAAGATCTCGATCTCTGCTTTCGCGCTTGGAGAAAAGGATGGCGATCAATCTTTGAACCAGACAGTGTAGTATTCCACCGTGAACACGGCTCCTGGGATGCACAAACGCTTTACAGCCCTGCCCCCCTAGCTTTTCGCGGTCAACTGCTCTTCACTTGGTTTAGTCTACCACCAGCAGCTAGCCTCCCAGAACGCTATGCCATGTATGTCTGGGTATTACTGTTGAATCTGCGTGGTAGACAAGCATGGTGTCTCAACGTTTGGATAGGAGTGTTATTAACTTACTGTACTTTATTCAATCAATATTCCTGGATGAAAGCTACACCAGTGGAATTAAAACGTATTGAGCAGTACTTGTGTGAACCTATTCCAATAGCTATGAAGGCTTAATCCATTAACTTGTAGATAAAGAAATAACCTGACGTAATTTAATTGTGGATTTAAAACCCAGTATTGTTCATCTCACAACAGAACTTTCAGGAGGCTCAGGAGTAGCAGCTCAAAGATTGCACAAAGCCCTGCTGAAAAAAAGCATATCTAGCCAACTCATTTTTCGCAAAGGCTCTACATCCCTTCCTCATAGCATAGCTGATCACCGTTATTCCTCACTACCTTGGCGCAACTTAGACTCAGTAGCCATCAGCAGACAATGGAATCGCTCCGCTAACAATAGGAGTATGTTCACAAGTCCCCAATGGACTTACAAAACTCAACTCAAAGACTTTGGTAAACCACCAGAAATTGTTAACTTACATTGGATATCTCGTTGGATCGATAAACCTAGCTTTTTTAGCAGTCTTCCATCTGAACTTCCTGTTGTGTGGTCACTCCACGATATGAATCCTCTGACTGGAGGCTGTCATCATGCCCTAGATTGCGATCAATTTACCAATCATTGTTGTAACTGTCCTAGTCTGAAAAAATCTGGGAAACGTGATCGAGCATGGAAAAACTTTGAACTTAAAGCCAAACTTTATCAGCATATCAATCTGCATTTTGTCGGTAACAGCACTTGGACAACACAACAAGCTCAAAAGTCTGCCCTTGGTAAATATGCTCGTTCTATCCGCACCATCCACCTAGGAATTGATACCAATGATTATCAACCTATTGATCCATCCATTGCCAAAGCTGCTTTACGAGTAAACCCCAATGATTTTGCGATCGCCTTTGCTTGTGCTGATTTATCTGATAAAAATAAAAATTTATCCGTTTTACTAGAAGCAATTGATGAGTTGGCAAAACATTACTCTATCACTTTAATTCTATTCGGATCGGGTCAAATTCCAGCTTTAAATAATCAAATTACTACCCTAAATCTAGGACGTTTATCTTCTCCTCACCTTCAGAGTCTTGCCTACTCAGCAGCTGATATATTTGTTATGCCCAGTCAAATCGAATCTTTTGGCTTAACGGCTCTTGAATCTATGGCTTGTGGCACACCTGTATTAGCATTTCGCACAGGGGGAATTCCCGATGTGGTTATTCATGGAGAAACAGGTTGGTTAGCTGATGAAGTTGGTTCAGCTCAATCACTCTATCAGGGACTCCATTGGATGGTAAAACATTCCCAAGAACGATCACATTTTGGAAAAGCAGCTCGTGAGAGAGTGGAGCAAAAATTTACGGCTGATTTAATGGCTAACAGTTATATCAATCTTTATCAGGAGCTTGTTAAAAAGTGAAACTGGTACTTATCCGCCCTTCTTTTCAAGACTGGTGCGGTAACAGATTATTTACCCAGGGAACTTCTTTTAATTCTGTATATCAAGAAGCATTTACCAAGTGGAAGCAAGTAGCAGCTAAAGCTGGATTTCAATTAGATACGTGGGATCAAGCACCCCTTGAGCAGGCTGACATTTTCTGGTTTTTAGATCTACCGCCATCCTACAGGGAATTTGAACACATTCGGACTCAATTAAGACCAGATGTTCCTATCATTCTGCAAATTCTAGAGAGTCCCATTTTAGATATTCATGCTTTTGCACGAAAGAACATCCAAAACTTTGATGCTGTTCTCAGTTATGAACATCCTGATGTTATTGCTAATCAACCAGGTTATTTTCACTACCAACTTCCCAATGAACCAACTTTGCCAACAACTAATTTATCTTATGCAGAACGCAAAGGTCTTTTACTAATAAATAGTAATCGTGTCGAAGGGTTTTGGGGAATGCGACAGGTTGGATTAGCTGGAATTCCCGGTTTGGGTAAGTTTCTATCGGGCTGGCATTGTTCACCTTCAATGTTTATAGAAATTTTAAATGGCGAACTCTATTCGCACCGGAGAAATATAGCTCAAATAGCTGAACAAGTTGCACCAGAATTCCTCGATATTTATGGACGTGGGTGGAATGGCGAACAAATTTCTTGGTGTCCTCTATATTCTCAACCAAAATACTCGTGCTGGCGAGGTTTGCCGAAACTTTCTAAGGTACAGCTATGCGAAAAATACCGATTTGTTCTCAGCTTCGAGAATTTTAGAGGAAACCGAGGGTATATCAGCGAGAAAATTTTTGACCCAATGTTTGCAGGAGCAGTTCCTGTTTATCTAGGTGATGAACGCATTACGGATTATGTAACTCCTAATACTTTTGTAGATGCCAGGAATTTTTCCAACTATAAGGAGTTACTAAAGTATCTTATTAGTTGCTCTGAGCAAGAATGGTTAAAAATGCGGGAAGCTGGACAGGAATTTATTATAACAGAGTTGTCTCAGCCTTTCTATTCAGAAAATTTTATCACCAGTGCTATGAATTTACTGGAAAAATTTATTACCAAAAATGCATATTAAAGACTTGAAGTAACAGCTACGTAACTCTGAATTGTTACGAACAATTTATGCTCAAATTCGTAGTTCTGGTAACTCTATAAATTTAAAAGGTAAAGATAACAGTATTTACAGGTCTCAAGCGATATTAAAATCCTGCAAAATTCATGTGGAAGGTAATCAAAACACAATATGCATTGATAGAGGAGCCTATTTACAAGAAGTTAAGATACATCTTAAAGGTGACAATCTTAAACTTAATATAGGTAGAAGTGTATTTATAGGAAATGGATCTATTCTTTGGATGGAAAATTCCAAAAGCTTATTAGATATTGGTGAGTATAGCAGTCTAGAAAAAGTTGGTATTGCAGTAGCTGAAGGCAAAGATGTCATGATCGGAAAAGACTGTATGTTTTCCTATGATGTTGATATTAGATGTAGTGATTCTCATGGTATTTTTGATCTTGAGACTAAGTCGAGGATTAACCCTGCTGCCAATATTTTGATTGGGGATCATGTCTGGATTGGTGCAAAGTCTATGATTCTTAAAGGAGCTAATATTGGCTCTGGAACAGTTATAGGTGCAGGTTCAATTGTTACTAAAAATGTAGATAATAATTCAATTGCAGCAGGTATTCCTGCACAAATATTAAAAAGTAATATTATCTGGGATCGATCCCGATATCTTGACAAAGAAATTTAATAAATTTTAAAGATTTTATATAATTGTCAAGTTCTCATTTTGCCAAATAAAAAAGTTTTATATATACATAAATTTGCCATGAAAAGTTTGTATATTCAACGTCAAAAAATAGACAATAAAAAAGGTTTAAGAAGTCTAGTAGGAGATGTTTTAGAGAATTACTATACATGTCAGTGGATAAAAAAAGTTCGCTATTTATCTAGTTTTCTATCTTCTAATGATAATTTTCAAACGGTGAAACAATCCTCTTTACAATTTGGTGCACTTGTATATGATTCTTGTAATATCGGCGATGAAATACAAACAATCGCGCAAATCACAAATCTTTCCAAATATTCTATAGACTTTTATCCTTGTCATCGCGAGTTTTTGGATTCGACTCCTTTCCCACAAAAAACTATTTTGATGATGAATTGATGGTTTACTCATCTACCCAGTAATTGGCCACCTTCATCAGAGATTTTGCCAATATTTTCAGGTTTTCATGCTAGTAACCTTAGCTTAATTGATAGTAAATATTATTCATATTACAAACAGTGGTAACCTATTGGATGTCGAGATTCAAGAACAGTTAAGGAATTTAACAAGATTAATATAGATGCCTATTTTTCAGGATGTCCTACTATTACTCTGAAGAATCCAGAAATAGAAAGAACTGACGAAGTTTTAGTCGTAGATGCTCATTTGAAGAATGCAGCCGGTCATATACCAGACACAACGCAATTATTAAGATCTTTAGTTCCTAGCTACATATTAGAAAAAGCGAAATTTTTAACGCACAACGTTGAGCCTTATAAATATCGTTGGCATGG
Source organism: Moorena sp. SIO3B2 (assembly GCF_010692525.1). Classification (NCBI taxonomy): domain Bacteria; kingdom Bacillati; phylum Cyanobacteriota; class Cyanophyceae; order Coleofasciculales; family Coleofasciculaceae; genus Moorena; species Moorena sp. SIO3B2. The sequence continues at coordinate 67,996 of NZ_JAAHHE010000022.1, read as the reverse complement.
GTACAAGCTAAATCGTGCTATTGATCTCTTAACTTATTATGCTAAGGCGAAGTTGGTAATTACTTCACGCCTACATTGTGCGCTACCATGCCTCGCCTTTGGAACACCTTGCGTTTTTATTCATAAGAATTTACACACGGACTTTAGACTGAAAGACTATACTAATGTTTTAAATGGCTATGATTCGCCTTCAGATACAGTTAAAATTAACTGGGATTCTCCTGAAGCTACTGATATTTCTGAATTATATAAGATTACAAAAAACTCTATAGACAGTAAATTATCAGACATATTACTTAAAGTACCTTTCTACGGATAATAACTGCAGAAAAAACATGACCCTAGGAATCATAACAGCTTGTTACAAGGCTGACTACTTTATGGTGAAAGCAACCTGTGCAAGTATTCGCTACTATTTACCTGAAGTACCAATCTGCGTAATTGTTGATGGAGATTTCAGTATTACAGAAATTGAAGAACTTTACAATGTTCAAACACTACATACCTCAGAATTTAAACATTCAATTTTGCGAGAGATATGTCCTGGTTCTCCTAGAACAAAGCTTGCTTCTATTTGGGAATCACCTTTTGATGAGTTTTTGTGTATAGATTCTGATATTGTTTTTTGGGGAAATGTACTTTCAAAAATAAATCTAAAACTTTATGATTTTGTAATTCTCTCTAATCTATTGTCTTCGATTAAAGATAAAGAAAATATTAAGCAATTCTTCTTTGATACGGACAAATTAAATAATATAGATCCTGATTTTCAATGGCTCAATCGCCCTTTCTTTTGTGCAGGAGCATTTGCAGCAAAGAAAGATTGTTTGGATCTTGATACATACATACGTCTAGAAGAGTTTTCCAGAAAAAATCCCGGAACCTTTAACTTTGCAGAGCAAGGAATATTCAATTACATGGTTTTGAAGGCAGCGGATCAGAATACTCTGTCTATTTCTGTTGCTGATTTACAATATATAGTAGTGGATCACTCTAAAGAAAAAAGTAGAAAACGTTTTTTTAGCCCTTCAATGTTTCCACCTAAAAATATAAAATAACCAACCTTAATTCATTTCTGTGGTAAAAAACCTTTTCTTCAAAATTTAAACTCTTATTCATATCCATTTACCCAATTTCGCTTACAACATTACAGAAATTTGTTCTCTGTCGGAGCATTTGGCACTTTAATAGGATTGCTATTTATTTTTCATGAAGAATTTAATGTTATGAAGCCACGCTTGAGGCGGAAAGTGTTTAAGATAAATAAAATTATTGGGTAGTTACAGAAACATCTAATGTCAGTAATAGAAAAGATACCCATTTCACAAAAATCCTAAAATTATTTTACTATTAAGCAAAATCTGTGGTTTTCTATAGAGAACTCAATGTGTGAAAAAACTCTCCCAATTTCAGTTGTTATTCCTACTTGGAAACGCACAACTGTATTGCTGGTAGCACTTAAGTATATTTTGAATTGTTCACCACGTCCGGCGGAGATCCTGGTTCATATAGATGCTGGAGATCAAAAGACAGAGCAATGTCTGAGGCAAGTATTTTCTCAATCGCCAGTACATTGGTTTCAAAGTAATACAACTCAAGGACCTGGAGGTGGTAGAAATCTGCTTATTCGTAAAGCCAGTTTTCCTCTAATTGCTTGTTTTGACGATGATTCTTGGCCTCTAGACTCAAATTACTTTCAAATCGCAGCTGATTTATTTGCAGCCCATCCGGAAGCCGCTGTACTCTCTGCACAGGAAGTTAGACCTGGTATGAATTCTGTACCTACAGACAGTAAAATCGGTGAAATCGCCTGCTTCCAAAATTGTGCTTGTCTCATACGTCGTGAGGCTTTTTTGAACACTCGTGGCTACTTGCCCTTACGTTATGCCTACGGAATGGAAGAAGCTGATGTTGCCTTACAACTATTAGACTCAGGCTGGAATATACTTAATACAGCATCCCTACGAGTTTATCATGACACCGATCTGAAACACCATGGTAGCGTGCCAATCAACGCAGCTCATATTGCCAATACCGCTTTGCTTGCATATCTACGGTATCCTGCTCAAGCATGGCCATTAGGAGTTTTACAGGTTCTCAACCGAGTCAAGTATGCTGCAAGCATAGGTCGTTGGCGAGGTATTCAACAAGGTTTACTGCAAATCCCTGACATTATGTGGAAATATCGTAATGAACGTCAGACTGTAGGAATTGAAACATTGCGTTTAAGTCGTAAATTGTCTAGTAGTAAGTCACAAATAGAAACTGTCTGAACTTATTTCTTTGTAAGCCAAAAGTGTCAACACAAAAACATTGGATCTGCTGTCAAATCGGAGCAAGGGAACATTACGCAATCCCCAGATCCCTACATCAACAGGGTAATCTATCTCACCTGATTACAGACGCTTGGATTACTCCCCAATCTCCCCTCAACCATCTACCCAAAAACCTGCTCACCAGTTTACGCGATCGCTTCCACCCAGATCTTGCTCAAGCATCCACTCACGCCTTTACCAATTCCTTAATTCAACTAGAAATCCAGCAACGTCTCCAAAAAGTGCATGGTTGGGAGCAAATCATTGCCCGTAATCACTGGTTTCAACAAAACGCTGTCAACTATCTGGCAAAAATTGCTCCAAAATTTAATCAACCTCCCATTCTCTTTACTTACAGCTACGCAGCCTTAGATCTATTACAATTTGCCAAAGCTCAAGGGTGGCGCACTGTCCTCGGACAAATAGATCCAGGAATTGTGGAAGAAAAAATTGTTACCCAAGCCCACCGCCAACATCCCCATGATCAATCAACCTGGCAACCAGCTCCCCCGGACTATTGGACTAACTGGCAAAAAGAATGTCACCTGGCAGACCGGATTGTAGTTAACTCCACCTGGTCTAGCCAAGCCCTACAACAAGTTGGGGTACCCTCAGAGAAAATTGCCGTAGTTCCCTTGGCTTACCAAGCACCTACCACATCTCAAGGCTTTGTGCGCACCTATCCGGAACACTTTTCCCCTCAGCGTCCCCTCAGAGTGCTGTTCCTCGGACAAGTTATCCTACGTAAAGGTATCTTTCCCCTGCTGGAAGCAGCGAGATTATTACAAAACGAACCCATTGAATTTCAGATTGTAGGATCCCTAGGGATTACCCTCACCCCAGCCCAACAAAACTTGCCAAATGTGCGCTGGATTGGTTCCGTTCCCCGCAGTAGCACCAGCCAGTATTATCAACAAGCGGATGTATTTCTCTTCCCTACCCTTTCCGATGGCTTTGGTTTAACTCAACTGGAAGCTCAAGCTTGGAAATTACCCCTAATTGTGTCCCGATTTTGTGGAGAAGTGGTGAAAGATCAAGAGAATGGCTTGATCTTACCAGAGGTTTCAGGAGAAGCGATCACTAAAAAATTGCAGTGGTGTCTTAATCACCCCCAACAATTGCAACGCTTTTCCCAGCATCAACTCGATCTGTTCCCATTCAGTTTGCCTCAACTCCAAGAAAATCTGCAACATATATAGCAGTTCTCAGGACGAGTGAGCGACATTGCCTATTGCCTATTGCCTCTTACCTATTGCCTATTGCCTATTGCCTCTTACCTCTTGCCTCTTACCTCTTACCTCTTACCTCTTACCTCTTACCTCTTGCCTATTGCCTATTGCCTATTGCCTATTGCCTATTGCCTCTTGCCTATTGCCTCTTGCCTACTCCCGACTCCCGACTCCCGACTCCCTATTCCCTACTCCCTATTCCCTGTTCCCTTTGCTAGAGTTTTGATTAATGACTGATTCTGTCGGGTTTCCCGAAGACCTTGTCCCTATTTATGTCATGGCTTCAAGCATACTTTTTATCTTAGTCATTGAAGCGTTTTTAGTCAGAGACAAACGAGCTTGGAGTATTCCCGCCCTGGGTGTGTATGCCACTATTGGAGCCTGGTATTTTGTAGAACTATTTTACACGCCTGAGAACTTTCTTCAGTTTGATTCATTAATACTCGAAAAATGTTATTGGCAAATTATTATTTTTTTAATAAGTTTTCGCCTATTCATCCCTTCCCTTTCTCGCCGATTTATCAATAAATATCATACTGTTTTTAAATTTACTACTTTTAATCCTGAACAACTTTTAATAGTTTTAGCCTTCGTTTGGCTAGTTTTATTAGCATATGGAGTTAGCCGTGTCAACGGAAACATTGCCGCTGCTTTATTTCCGGTATTAGGTCGTCGAGGAATACAAATGTGGGGCAGGAGTGCTACTGGTGGTGGTGGTGGATTTATTGTTTCCTCTGCTGGTTATGTTTATACCCTAGTTTGTGCCTTCTTTGGTGTACTTTTGCCCCTCCCAATGAGTAAAATATTTAAATTTTTAAATATTTTACTTATCGTGATTGTACTGCCCTATTTTATTTTTCTTGGAACCCGTAACCTGCTTCTAGCAGTGATTATGCCAGGCTATTTTAGCTATGCGTTATTTTCCCGAGATTCACTTTGGAAAAAGGCATTAATTAGCATGGCTACTTTTTGGGCTATTAATGAATTGATGACGTTAATTATTACTTATCGTAACATTGGTTTTATAGGATTATTTAATCCAGATTTTGCCCCGCAATTCCAAGAAGAAGTAGAGGAAGAAGGGCACTTGGGATTAAATATGCTAGAAGAACTATGTTATATCAATCAATTTTACCAAGAAGGAAGTATCAATTTAACTTACGGAGGTCGCTATTTAGCAGAAGCAGCTAATATAATTCCTAGAGCAATCTGGCCTAATAAACCTCTAATTGGAATTGACTATGCTATCTTACGGGGATTTGGTGGTGCTGATAATGACATTGGGGTATTTGCTACTATTTCAACTGGATTAATTGGACAAGGTTTTTTTAATTTTGGTCCTATTTTTGGACCAATGGGTGCGGCGATTTTAATGGCTAGCTGGGTGAGTTTTATGAGTAGGCTTTGGAAGCAGCAATATTCCACATTGCGGTTAGGATTATTTCTGATTTGTTTAGGGCTAACGTTTAACTTAGGTAGAGAATTTACTCTACTCGTATTATGGCCAGCTTTGTTTGGATATGTGTTTGTCCTTATGCTAGAACGCTACGGATCCAAAAAAGCTAAGGGAAGATTTATGTCTACGTCGTAAGCTTTAAAAACTAAATTTAATTATCAACCAAATTCATATAAATAGATTTTTTTTTGCCAAAATGAAGCAACGATTTATTACATTAGATGCAGTTAAGGTATTTGCTGCTATTTCCATCGTCTGGCTTCACACAGTTAGTTCGCCTCAACTTGGCTTTACCTCTGTGCTAGGAAGGTTTGCTGTACCTTTTTTTACATCTACAGCTGTTTTTATTATTTTTACTAAAGTAATCCAAAAACCAACAGTTAGTTTTACTGACTACACCATTAGCCGATTCAATAGAATTTATATTCCTTTCTTAATCTGGTCGATTTTATATTTGTTAATTAGATATTTAAATTGCTGGATTACAAATTTGTGTACAAGTATTAATATTAAGTTAGAGTTTTTATGGACAGGAACTACTCATCATCTTTGGTTTCTACCTTTTATATTAGTAGTATCTTTGGTAACATTTTTATTGGCAAAGTTCGCTTATAAGCATCCTAAAAGTAAATCTTGGTTAGCAATAATAGCATTAATTACTGGAATAGTAGTCTTAATCAAACCTAACTATAACTTAATCAATCAACTTGGCTATACAGTTTCTTTATCCTATCAGGCACTACCAGCAGCACTATGGGGTATTACAGTTGCCGTTGTGGATAATTTATTTAATCTAAGAGAAAAAAAGGATTTTAAAGTTTTGCCCCTGTCATGTATAGTTATAGCGATTGTTTTAACTATATTAATGTTACTCCAAGGTCGTAACTTTTTATGGTAAAATTTAGCAGGAATATGTCTGTTAATATTTGCTATTACTTTTAAAAATGATCAGTTTATAGTTCTAGATAAAATTGCTGCTTTTGGTAAATACTCTTATGGAATTTATCTGATCCATATTCTGTTTGTTGAGGGTCTTCAGGATATAGCAAATTTATTTAACATCTCAGGAACTATAGTTCTAGATCTAGGCGTATTTTTGCTATCCCTAATGCTCACCATGCAGACGATTTTCATACTGAGAAAATTAAATCTACAAGAATGGCTTGGTACCTAAGACAAAAAGTAACAGCCAATTATGCTTTAATCCATAACTAATTTAGCTTAACTCAAGTGCTCAAAATCGCAGTATTGTTTACTAACTATGGCCCCTACCATATTTCCCGTGTCAGTGCTTTACACGAGCATTGTCATAAAATAGGCTGGAATGTAGTTGGTATAGAATTGGCAAGAGCCGAAGCTGACTATGCCTGGAAAGCTAATTTACAAAATCTTCCATTTCCGCTTATTTCTGTTGTCAGCGATCGACAGCGAGAGGAGGTAAAGTTTCATCAATTACTCCCAAAACTTTACTCTACCCTAAGGAAGGTTCAGCCTGATGTGGTGGTGATTGCTGGCTATTTTGAATCAGCCATGATTGCCACTTTAGTATGGAGTTTATGGCACAGTAAACTACCAATTTTGCTTTCTGAGACTACAGAAACAGATTTTACTAGAGCCTGGTGGCGTGAAACTATAAAGCGCTGGCTACTTAACCGGTATAAATCGGCTTTAGTGGGCGGGCAACCACAAAAACGTTACTTGATCAAATTAGGACTACCTAAGGAAGCCATTTTTTGCGGCTATGATGTCGTAGGTAATGATGCTTTCCATCCCGACAAAATTAAATCTCTGGCACATCCTTTAAACAAGCCCTACTTCCTGGCTATCAATCGCTTTATCCCTAAGAAAAATCTTCCTTTTGTAATTTCAGCCTACGCTACCTATCGCCAACTAGCCAAAGACAGGGCTTGGGAGTTAGTCCTGTGTGGGGATGGTTCAATGCGCTCTCAAATTGAGCAACAGATTAAAGACTTAGGGTTGACTAAGTTTATTCATCTGACTGGTTTTTTACAACAACAAGAACTTCTGCCTTATTTTGCTCACGCTGGCTGCTTTATCCATGCTAGTACTCACGAACAATGGGGATTAGTGGTCAACGAAGCTATGGCTGCTGGCTTGCCAGTGCTAGTATCTAATCGCTGTGGCTGTTTTGAAGACTTAGTAGTTGAAGGTATCAATGGATTTGGTTTTAATCCCTATGATAGGGAACAGCTAACTAAATTAATGGTTCAGGTAAGTTCGGGTGAAATTGACCTAGAAACGATGAGTCAAGCCGCCCTGGAACACATCCATAAATTCTCTCCGGACTATTTTGCTCAAGGTTTGATAAAAGCTGTTGAATACGCCTTAGCTAATCACTAAGTAAGCATTCAGCTATCAGCTATCAGCTATCAGCTATCAGCTATCAGCTAATGCGCTACTTTAGGTGCTTTTGAATAAAATAAGCACCTCAAGCAGCGTGAGTCTTGGCCTTGGCCTATGGCCACGCTGCGCGAACGCGAATAGCTGACGGCTGACAGCTGACGGCTGAATGCTTACCAGCTATCAGCTATCAACTAATGCGCTACGGCTGACAGCTGAAGGCTGAATGCTTACATCACTAAAGCGGTTTCTCGCCTAATGAGGTATAGCAGTCGAAGCAAAGCTTAGGACATATTTCTTTTCCCTGCTCCCTACTCCCTGCTCCATACTCCCTGCTCCCTGCTCCCTAAAACCTTAGGTGCGCTTTCCGTTGGCGAATTAAATTCGCCACGGGTCGCACCTCAAAAATTTGTACCTCATTTAATTTAAAACCGCTATAATTACTGATGAAACTTCTGATTGTTATTCCTGCTTTAGGGGCTGTTTATGGGGGTACATCTAAATGCGTAGTGGAACTAGCTCAAGCATTGGGTAACTTAGGCATTACTGTTGACCTAGTAGCCACTAATGCTAATGGTTCTGAGGTTATAGAAGCCCCTGTAAAAACCTGGTTGGCTAAAACTAATTATCGCCTACAGTTTTTTCCTTACAAAGGGATTGGAGACTACAAATTTAGTTTTTCTCTGAGTAAGTGGCTATTCCAACACATCGGCGATTATGACTTAGTACAAACTAATGCGATTTTTTCAGTTCCTAACCTGGCTGCTTACTGGGCTTGTCAATGGTATAATATCCCTTATGTTATTATACCACACGGGATGCTTGACCCTTGGGCACTTTCCTATAAAGCCTTAAAAAAGCGCATCTACTACACTCTATTAGAAAAGCCTGCTCTCCAAAACGCTAGCGCACTGCAAATGCTAGCCTCTACGGAAGCGGAACAAATTAAACCCCTCAACCTCAAAACTCCTATTACTATTGCCCCTAACGGCATCCACCGTCAAGACTTTGAAAAACTCCCTAATCCTGAACCTTTTTATCAACAGTTTCCAGCTACTCGTAACAAAACTCTGATTATTTTCTTAGGACGTATCGACCCCAAAAAAGGATTAGACTTGCTAGCAACAGCCTTTGGTAAAATACACTCTAAATTTTCCGACACTCACCTAATTATTGCTGGTCCTGATAATATTGGTTTCTTACCTACGGCCAAAGACTACTTTGCCAATGCAGGTTGTCTGGATGCTGTTACCTTTACAGGGATGCTAACAGGCTCTCTCAAATATGCTGCCCTTGCTGCTGCTAGTATTTATGTTGCCCCTTCCTATTCTGAAGGGTTTAGTATGTCTGTGCTGGAAGGTATGGCTTCAGGTTTACCTTGTGTTATTACCACAGGCTGTAATTTTCCAGAAGCTGCTGCTGCAAACGTTGCCCATGTAGTTGATATTGATGCTGAGGCTATTGCCAATGCTTTAACCCAGTGTTTGCAATTTCCCCAACAAGCCAAAGAAATGGGAACTCGCGCTCGTCAACTCATCTTTGAACAATACACCTGGGACTCCATAGCCAAAAAATTGATTCAAGTTTATACAGCTATCATCCATAATCAACCTATATAGCGTTTCTCGCAGTTATGAGGTACGCTTCTCAACCTCAAAGTCCCCCTTATTAAGGGGGATTTAGGGGGATCAATTTGTACCTTATGGGATATATAATTGCTATATCTAATTTCAAATAACTACAATAATTAGTGATTGATCCAATGAAATTAAAAACAAAAAAATAAGAATATTTTTATAAAAATAGTAACCATTTACATCATCATGCTTATTTAATAAAATCTCTGATGGAGATGATAAATGAAACCGTCCCCCCCCACATAATCAACAAAAAACTCGTATTTTAGACATTGGTTGTGGTAACGGAAGTCTCACTAATTTTATTGCACAACAAGGCTATGAAGTAGTTGGTGTAGAAGAATCAGAATCAGGAATTAAATTAGCTAGCGATAATTTCACTGATTGCCAATTTATTCAAGGAAGTATCTACAATCTCCCTTATGCAGAATTATCAGATAAGTTTGATATTGTTATTTCCTTGGAAGTAATTGAACATTTATTTTATCCCAAAGAATTGGTGCGAGCAGCAAAAAAAGTCCTCAAACCACACGGACGTTTAATTATTACCACGCCTTATCATGGCTATCTCAAAAATCTCATGCTCGCCGTCACAGGAAAAATGGATAAACACTTCACCGCTCTATGGGATTGCGGACATATAAAATTCTTTTCTGTAAAAACCTTAACCACTTTACTCGAATCAGAAAACTATACAGATATCAATTTTAAATTTGCAGGTAGATATCCCTATCTCTGGAAATCAATGTTGTGTTCTAGCAGATTAAGTCAGCTAGAATCAACTTAATTAAGTTACAGCATTTTTCATAGCTATCAGGTACACAGTATTTTTTACCTCTTATCTCTTACCTGCTCCCTGCTCCCTGCTCCCTAAAACCCAATAATTTGTACCTCAACCAACTGAGAACTGCTGTATATAAAATGCTAGAAAAAACTACCCCACTCATTCTCACCTACAACGAAGCGCCCAATATCCAACGTACCCTTCAACAGCTTACCTGGGCAAAGACAATTGTTGTAATTGATAGTTACAGCACAGATGAAACATTAGAAATTCTTAAATTATATCCTCAAGTTCAAGTATTTCAGCGAAAATTTGACACCCACGCAACACAATGGAATTACGGTTTAGAACAAGTAACCTCTGAATGGGTACTGTCATTAGATGCTGATTACAGTGTCACCAATGAGTTAATAGCTGAAATCAAAGCTTTACAAACGGATACAGAAATAAATGGCTATTTTGCCAAATTCAAATATTGTGTTTTTGGCAAACCCCTTAGAGGAACGATACTTCCCCCTCGTCAAGTTTTATTTCGCAAAGACAAATCAACATATATTGATGATGGTCACACCCAGCTTTTGCAAGTTAATGGCAAATCAGCAATACTCTCTGCCTATATCCATCACGATGACCGCAAACCCTTAACTCGTTGGTTGTGGGCCCAAGACCGATACATGATAATTGAAGTCAAAAAACTAACCCAGACCCCAGATAATGAAATTAGTATAGGTGACATAATTCGCAAACAAAAAATTATTGCTCCCTTTATTATCCTATTTTACTGTCTGATTCTTAAGGGCGGAATTTTCGATGGTTGGCATGGTTGGTATTATGCATTTCAACGGATGCTGGCGGAAACTCTGTTATCGATTAGGCTGATTGAATTTGAAAAATTACAGAAGCAGTAAATATAAACTTTAAGAATTGTCAAATAGGGAATCGGGAATCGGGAATCGGGAATCGGGAATCGGGAGTCGGGAGTCGGGAATCGGGAATCGGGAATCGGGAATCGGGAGTGTGGGAAGTGTGGGGAGATGGGGGGAACCCTCAAGACGGGACTGGATCCCTAAGACTGTGCTGCTCCCTACTCCCTACTCCCTACTCCCTACAACTAACCCTACGGGAAAATCCTTGTATTGACCCATGAAACGAAACTTATCGTCACGCGGACGTTTCACCAATAAACCTGGTTTTGGCTACCCTCGCAAAACCCTACGGAAAATGCGGGTGGTATTTACCGTTACCATCCTATTGATTGCTCTTAGTTTTATTCCCATTCGCTTAGGGCTCGCCCATCTCCAATCCCCCACTCCTGAGGTGATTCTGACCCTCGGTGGAGATATTACACGGGAAAAATTTACAGCTGAGTTTGCTCAGCAACATCCTAACCTTGATATTTGGGTCTCTTCTGGACAGCCCACCCCACAAGCCCAAAAGGTCTTTCGGGAAGCAGGTATTCCTGATCAGCAAGTACATATTGATCGGCGTGCTATCGATACGGTCACCAACTTTACCTCCCTAGTTCAAGATTTCCAAACCCATGACATCCACCATGTCTATCTAATCACCTCAGACTTTCACATGCGTCGGTCGATTGCGATCGCCTTCTTTGTTTTCGGCAGTCACGGTATTGCCTTCACCCCTGTGGCCATTCCTTCCCAGCGGCCTGAGGAATCCTGGCTGCGAGTGGCACGGGATGTAGGGCGCTCAGTGGTTTGGATTATCACTGGTCATACTGGAGCGAGTCTTCATTATTATTTGAGAGCATGATACTTGGGGGGAATAGGGAATCGGGAATCGGGAATCGGGAGTCGGGAATCGGGAATCGGGAATCGGGAATCGGGAATCGGGAATCGGGAGTCGGGAATCGGGAATCGGGAATCGGGAGTCGGGAGTCGGGTGCAGGTTGGCCGGTTGACGCTTAAAACCTTCAACATTCAACCTACCCTACGGGAACGCCAAAGGCGAACAAGCTACCCTTCACCGAACCCCAAAGGCGAACAACCTTCAACCTTCAACCTTCAACCACCCAACCTTCAACCACCCAACCTTCAACCACCCAACCTTCAACCACCCAACCTTCAACCACCCAACCTTCAACCACCCAACCTTCAACCTTCAACCAAATCAATAGATGACTACTGACTTAAGTAAACTACCAGCTTTAGATTTAGCCCCCTTAGTTGATTTACGCAAATACGACTCATCTCGATTTGACCGAGGGCGTCCCAGCTGGTTAATCTTAATCTGGTGGTTGGTGCAAGCGATCGCTTTTCCCTTAAGTCTTCATAACTTCAACGGCTTCCGCCGATGGCTGCTCCAATTATTTGGAGCCAAGATTGGTACTAATGTCGTCATTCGACCCACTGCTCGTTTTACTTACCCGTGGAAAGTAGAAATTGGTGACTACAGTTGGATTGGCGATGATGTGGTTTTCTACAGCGTCGATCGGATTCGCATTGGTAGTCACTGCATTATTTCGCAAAAATGTTACCTCTGTACCGGTAGTCACGATATCAAAGACCCAGCCTTTGGTTTAATCACATCTGAGATAAATGTTGGTAACGGAGCCTGGATTGCCACCGATTGCTTCGTTGCTCCCGGTGTCCAAATTGGAGCGAATGCCGTCATTGGTGCTCGCAGCAGTGTGTTTAGTAATATCCCAGAGCAGCAAGTATGCTGGGGAACACCAGCACGTGCTCGGTATCGACGGGAGGTAGGGAATGTAGAATGTAGAATTTAGAATTTAGAATTGGGAGTCGGGAGTCGGGAGTCGGGAGTCGGGAGTCGGGAGTCGGGAGTCGGGAGTCGGGAAGGCTAATCTGACTCCTCATCTCCCCATGGCATAATGACTATAGAAAATAATGATGTGATTAACATGAGCCAGGTTGTGTTTTTGGTTGAGGAAGATCCGGACGAGGGCTATACCGCCAGGGCTTTGGGAGAATCTATCTTTACTCAAGCAGACACCTTGGATCAGCTGACAGCGATGGTTCGAGATGCTGTTCAGTGTCATTTTGAAGAAGCGAACCGTCCTAACGTTATTCTGCTCCGAACGCGCCCCGCGTGGCCTACGGCCTCAGCTCCCTATTCCCTGCTCCCTTTGCCAAAGTGTTTATTTAGCATAAGAAGTACGGAAGAGCCAAAGATACTGAAAAACCCTAAATTCTTAATTCTTAATTCTTAATTCTTAATTCTTAATTCTACATTCTACATTCTACATTCTACATTCTACATTCTAAATTCTGAGTTCCCTATTCCCCACAACTCAACCCACCGCAAAATCACTATACTGACGCATAAACGGAGTGTGAAAGGCTAATACAATATCATACTTAGGAATTCCCAAATCAGTAAGCTCATTCGCTACACCATATTCCGTCCCATCATATTGAATCCAAATCTTGTCATTGATAATATCAATGTGAATCAAGCAACCATAGACACGACGATGCTCTTCCCAACCCACACTGAATATTTGATAGTGGTCGTTTTCTAGATCAAAGGAAGTATAGCGGTCTATATCACCAAACGAAGGTTTTATTTTACTGTAATCGGTTAATATTTTCTTAATCGCTTCACGATACTGGTTTAATTTATCCATTGCACAATTACCTCCTGGTTAGGATCGAATACTAACAGGTTAACTTGATACTCTTTAATACTAAGTTGAGGGAGTTCTTCACCAAAAAAATCGTCGTAAATCGATAAAGGAACAGCCAAATAAAGTACTCGTTGTGGTTGTTTGAGGCGTAGTACAATCCGGTAATTCAAAAACTGCCCTAACGCTAAATGAAATTGAAAGACACTAGAAGATGAAATAAAGCTTTTAATTTCAACGGCAATTTGCTGATTCTCCTTCTGTGCAGCAATTAGCCTTTCGGCACCTAAGTCGATATGCAATTGGCGATCGCGTAAATCTAACGTTAACGGGTCGTGAGTAATTACCCAATTATCTTGGACAAGCGCTTTTTTGACAACATCATGAAATATATCCTGAGCAGGCATTGCTACATTTGCTTTTTATAATGATTCAAAAATCAATAGATCTACTATAGCGGTTTTCAATTTGGTGAGGTACAGATTTAATGGTTTTAGGGAACAGGGAACAGGGAACAGGGAATAGGGAATAGGGAAGAGAGAAGAGGGAAGGAAGAGAGAATAGGAAACAGGGCAAAAATTCTGTGTACCTCATTAGGCGAAAAACCGCTATATTCCATAAAATATTATAACGGTTAGTCAAAATCATCTGAAATTTTGACTAGCCCCTTAGCGCTGCCAAACTTAGGGGTTGCTTGTACTGCAATCATTGGCACAATTCTAAAAGATTTCCCATCACTACCGAGGATGACAACCTCTTCCCCTGCTGCTGCTTCAAGTAGTTCCGCCAGTTTAGTCTCTGCTTCCTTCAAGTGAATTTGGTGCATGATGATGGTTCCAGAGGCAACGCTTTGAGTATAGCAATTAGAAGGGAGCAGGGAATAGGGAATCGGGAGCAGGGAATAGGGAATCGGGAATAGGCATGCTAGCAATAGGCAACAGTGTCGGAACTGTGCGGCCAGTGCAATGGTTTTCTGAAGTGTGCGCTCAGTGCAAAGGTTTTCTGAAGTGTGCGTTCAGTGCAACGGTTTTCTGATCACTATTGATAGGAAAAGGAACTTCCAAGCAAGGGGAGTGTCCCAAGTGTCGGAAGTGTGCGGCCAGTGCAACGGTTTTTTCAAGTGTGCGCTCAGTGCAACGGTTTTTTGATCAAAATTGATCTAAAAAGGGACTTCGGGGGGGAGTGTCGGAACTATGTGCTCAGTGCAACGGTTTTCTCAACTGTCGAAAGTGTGGGGAGATCGGGAGTCAGCTCAGCGTTCCCTCTTGCCTCTTGCCTCTTGCCTCTTGCCTTTTGCCTCTTGCCTGTTCCCTACTCCCTACTCCCTACTCCCTACTCCCAGCTAGAATAAAGTGGACTATAGTTTAAGGTAATAAATCATGGATGCTCCTACTGCAACTAGGGAAGAGCTGTTTGTTAAATGGCAAGCGCTACCACCTGTATTCCAGCAGCAGGTATTAGACTTCATTGATTTTCTGTTGGGCAAGTATGGACAGCAGCAGTCTGAAACTACTCCTCAAAAGCAGTTACGTCCATTTGGACTCTGTCTCGGCCAGTTTAAAGTCCCTGATGATTTTGATGCCCCGTTGCCAGATGAGATTCTAGACGGGTTTGAGCAATAGTGAAAATTCTGTTAGATACGCATATTTTCCTATGGTTCATCAGTGGCGACACTCGGCTATCAACAGATGTTCGAGACATCATCCGCGACCCAGATAACGAAGTCTACTTGAGTGTTGTTTCAGTTTGGGAGGCAATAGTCAAGTATCAACTGGGTAAGCTACCATTGCCAGAGCCACCAGAGAAGTTTTTGCCAAAGCAGCGTGAACTTCACCAAATTGCTAGTCTCGATCTTGATGAAGGTAGTGTTACTCAGTTATCAAAATTGCCCCTGCTCCATCGCGATCCCTTTGATAGGATGCTGATCAGCCAGGCTTTGGAGAAAGGTTTGACAGTGGCAACTGTGGATCGAGAAATCCGCGCCTACCAAAAAAACTTGCAGTTGAAAGTCCTCGACGTTAAGTAGAGGGATGATAATAAATGACCGGATTGATCCGGTTGTCTTTTTGATTGCTAACTTTTCTAAAGTATCTGATCAACCCTAGCATTTTCAGTTGAGATGTGAAACAATGAAAATGCTAGAGAGGTATCTGTGTAATTAAAGCATACACAAAGCGAGCAGTATATTGGATATTTGTGTCAATTTTTCCTTGGCGAATGATTAATCAGGAGGGAACAGGGAATCGGGAATTTAGAATTTAGAATTTAGAATTTAGAATTTAGAATTTAGAATTTAGAATCGGGAATCGGGAATCGGGAATCGGGAATCGGGAATACAGAATAGGCAAGAAGCAAGAGGCAAAAGGGAAAACTGATCTGACTCCCCTACTCCCTACTCCCTACTCCCTACTCCCTACTCCCTACTCCCTACTCCCTATGCCCTAGTAACGACGCCGGGAGACACTAGCTTCACCCAACTTACGCCAGGTATGCCAGCCAACTACTCCATCCACTTTCAAACGGTTGTTGCGTTGGAATTGAGTCACACCTAGGTAGGTATATCGGTCAAAATTGGCGTTAAATTTAACAATGGTGTAGCCCAAGCTGATTAGGATCTGCTGCAAAAATCGTACGGCGTCACCATTGTTACCAGGAGTCAGCACTGGCATAGTCACAGTAGTAATTGTGTCAAGGGTTAGGGATGGTGGGTTATAGGGAGGATAGGGAGGATAGGAATGTTGGGCGTCAACGTTGATCACTTCTTTTGGGCTTTCCATGGATGGGGCGGTTGCCATCCCTAGGTCTTGATTGTCCATAGTTTCTGGTGAATTGGTCATGGATTGGTCATCCGCCATCATGGTTTGGGCGGGATTTGGGATTGGTATTTCTGAGTTTTTCATGATTTGTGCTGAAGTTGTGAATAGGTTTTGGTTAACAAGCGACTATTCAAGGTTTTCAATTGGGTAGGAATTAGGGAGTAGGGAGCAGGGAGTAGGGAGTAGGGAGGTAAGCATTCAGCTATCAGCCCTCAGCCGTCAGCTAATCAACGGTCGGTAGTAACCCATCACCGAGTCAAACTTTAATGAGATGCACGCGATTGACCTTTGGTCACGCTACGCGAACGCGTTTTTGATAGCGATCCTGTGGTTATAGGGTTTTTCAGATCGTAAGTATTCAGCTAAAGGCCTTTGGCCACGCTACCGAAACAGTTTATGCCCATAGCGCACGCTACACCGAACAACTTGTGAATAAAATAAGCTGACGGCTGACGGCTGACGGCTGAATGCTTACCTCATACCTATGAAGTACACAGGATTTTTTCCCTGTTCCCTCTTGCCTTTTGCCTAAACTCCAAAATCTACCTCAACCAATTGAGAACTGCGATAGATCTAGTCCAGACCGATTGAGCAACCGAAAAAAGATGGAACAATTATTGGTTTGTTTTTCCGTTATACTCAATTAAGCTGTCTGATCTTCAATTTATAACCGCTATTGTATGCTTCAGGAATTGCAGGTGGTATTTCGGCAAAAGCTTCCTTTGTTTTTCTGTTGAATAACCCGTGATCATAACAATTTTCAATCCTAAGCGAAAAATACCTCTCTAGACAGTGGATACTACAGGAAATTGAGAATTGAGAATTGAGAATTGAGAATTGAGAATTGGGAATCGGGAATCGGGAATCGGGAATCGGGAATCGGGAATCGGTTGTGGTGGGAAAATGCGATCGCAGATGGCTGTGGTGGGAAAATGCGATCGCAGATGGCTGTGGTGGGAAAATGCGATCGCAGATGGCTGTGGTGGGAAAATGCGATCGCAGATGGCTGTGGTAGGAAAATGCGATCGCAGATGGCTGTGGTGGGAAAATGCGATCGCAGATGGCTGTGGTGGGAAAATGCGATCACAGATGGCTGTGGTAGGAAAATGCGATCGCAGATGGCTGTGGTAGGAAAATGCGATCGACATCGACGAAGAAGAATCTTAGAGGTGGCCGGGAGTAGGGGTTGGAAAAGTTGTTCGCCTTTGGCGTTCGGTGAAGGGTAGGTTGAAAGTTGTCAAGTTGTTCGCGTAGCGTGGCCGAAAGGCCAAGGTTGTTCGCCCTTGGCGTCCCTTGTAGGCTAGGTTAGTTGGTTGTTCGCCCTTGCCGTCCCTTGTAGGGTAGGTTGGCAGGTTGAATGTTGAATGTTGCCTCTTGCCGATTCCCACCTCCCGATTCCCACCTCCCGATTCCCACCTCCCGATTCCCTAAAACCCAAGATGCTAAGCTCAAACTATCAGGCTCAACAGAGGATCATGTACCAAACTGACCCACCCCGTCCTCCCAGGGAAACCATGCCCACTATGTATGACCTACCTAGTGAAGACCCAGACGAAGAGGAATTAGATCCAACTGTTCATCCCCGTCCAGTGTGGGAAACCATGCCCACTATGTATGACCTACCTAGTGAAGACCCGGAGGAGCCTGGTTTGCCTGACGAATTTCATGACTTCCAACCCCAGCTATTGCGGGAAACCTGCCAACCTCCCAACTATCCCAGGGAGGAAATGTTTATTGGTACAGACCTCAATTTATATTACGATAGTCATCATTTGTTGTGGCACAAACGACCAGATTGGTTTCTGGTACTGGGTGTGACTCCCGCTCAACAACAAAAAGACCTTCGCTGGAGTTATGTGGTTTGGCAGGAAGGAAGAGCGCCATTTTTGGTAGTGGAACTCCTATCACCAGGTACGGAAGCTGAAGATTTAGGACAAACCCTAAGGTCTGCCAACAAGCCACCCACCAAATGGCAAGCATATGAACAATATATGCGGATTCCTTACTATGTGGTCTTTGACCGTTATCAAAACCAGTTGCGGGTGTTTCAATTAATGCCCGCCCAGTATCAGGAAGTAGAGCTTTCTGAACCCAAATTTTGGATTCGAGAACTGGAATTAGGGTTAGGAGTCTGGCTTGGGAAATATCAAGAAACAGAAGGGTTGTGGCTGCGTTGGTATGATGAAGCTGGTAATTGGATTGAGACTTTAAAAGAACACGCTCAACAGGAATCCCAACGGGCAGAACAGGAATCCCAACGGGCAGAACAGGAATCCCAACGGGCAGAACAGGAATCCCAACGGGCAGAACAGGAACGCCAACGGGCAGAACGATTGGCAGAAAAATTGCGTACCCTTGGCATCAATCCCGATGATTTGTAAGGGGGGTCTAAGCTGTTGTGCATTTAAATTGCAAAACAGCAAGGCAGAAGGCAGAAGGCAGAAGGCAGAAGGGAAAAGAGTTTCAGGGTTTTTTTCCTGATTTCATAAAGCGATGCAGCAAGGGAACAGGGGGTTTCCCCCACTCGCTATTGCATCAAGACAAGGGAGTTTAAATGGGTAACAGCTTATGGCAACATCAACATCACAACCGATGCTAATTCCCATTCTGGAAAACGGCGATCGCTTAACTCGGGTGGAATTTGAACGACGATACCAGGCAATGCCTGATACCAAGAAAGCAGAATTGATTGAAGGAGTCGTTTACGTGGCATCTCCCGTCAGGATCACTAAACATGCCAATCCCCATGGAAAAATCATTACCTGGCTAGGGGTCTATGAAGCCGCTACCCCTGGTGTCATGTTGGGAGACAATCCTACGGTGCGGTTAGATTTTGATAATGAGCCCCAACCGGATGCAATTCTGCGCATTGATCAACAAAAGGGTGGACAGTCCCGCATTACTGACGATGACTATATAGAAGGAGCACCGGAGTTGATTGTCGGGATTGCAGCCAGTAGTGCTTCCTACGACCTCCATGACAAGCTACGGGCTTACCGGCGCAATGGAGTAAAGGAGTATCTAGTTTGGCTGGTGCAAGAGCAACAGTTTCGCTGGTATGAATTGGATGCAGGGGAGTATCTCCAGCAGCAGCCAGATCAGTTGGGGGTGCTGAGCAGTAACGTGTTTCCAGGATTGCAGTTGGCAGTAGAGCCGTTACTAGCTGGGGAAATGCAACGGGTATTGGCAGTGCTTCAGGAGGGGATAGACTCAAAGGCACATAAAGACTTTGTGGCTCGATTGGCTCAGTAGCTGATACTGGGGAGATGGCTATTGCGATTGACCTTCGGTCACGCTTCGCGAACGCAAACAGCAACAAACCCACTGCTGGGACCCTAGGTGACTTACCCAAGTGCTACCCTCAAACTATCAGGTTCAACAGAAGATCATGTACCAAACTGACCCACCGCTTTCTCCCAGCGAAACTATGCCGACTATGTATGACTTACCTAGTGAAGACCCAGAGGAGCCTGGTTTGCCTGACGAATTTCACGACTTCCAACCCCAGCTATTGCGGGAAACCTGCCAACCTCCTAACTATCCCAGGGAGGAGATGTTCATTGGTACAGACCTAAATTTATATTACGATAGCCATCATTTATTGTGGCACAAACGACCGGATTGGTTCCTGGTATTGGGTATCACTCCTGCTCAACAACAACAAGACCTGCGCTGGAGTTATGTGGTTTGGCAGGAAGGAAGAGCGCCATTTTTGGTAGTGGAACTCTTATCACCAGGTACCGAAGCGGAAGATTTAGGACAAACCCTAAGGTCTGCCAACAAGCCACCCACTAAATGGCAAGCCTATGAACAATATATGCGCATTCCTTACTATGTTGTCTTTGACCGTGTCTTGATGCAGTCGCTCATGGGGGAAACCCCAAGACCGCGCTGCATCGCTTATGAAAACCAGTTGCGGGTGTTTCAATTAATTGTCACCCAGTATCAGGAAGTAGAGCTTTCTGAGCCCAAATTTTGGATTCCAGAACTGGAATTAGGGTTAGGAGTATGGCAAGGTAAATATCAAGACACAGAAGGGTTGTGGCTGCGTTGGTATGATGGAGCTGGTAATTGGATTGAGACTTCAGCAGAACGGGCAGAACGGCAAAAGCAACGGGCAGAACAGGAATCCCAACGGGCAGAAAGATTGGCAGAAAAATTGCGTACCCTTGGCATCAATCCCGATGATTTGTAAGGGGGGTGATCCAACTTCCCGACTCCCGACTCCCGATTCCCGACTCCCGATTACCGATTCCCTACTCCCATCAACCCATGACATGGAAGAATTAACCTTATTACGTCAACTAATTGAAGAAAAAAAGTATCATAAAGCCTTAGAAATTGTTGATGAACTAGAAGAAATGTCAAGGGAGGATAAACTAAATAAAATTTATAGCTATGCAGTCATATTACTATTACATTTAATCAAGCAAGAAGTAGAAAAACGCACGACCCGCTCTTGGGAATTTTCTATTTATAATGCCAGCAAAAATATTAAACGAGTTAACAAACGGCGAAAATCAGGAGGATATTATGCAAATCAAGACGAATTATTAGAAATTTTAACCGATGCCTTTGAGACAGCCCTAAAAAAAGCAGCATTAGAAGCCTTAGAAGGCAGATATACAGATAGTGAACTGAAAGAAAAGATTGACGAAGAGCAAATTAAAGAGAAAGCTTTAGGTTTAATTTGTTAACAAGAGGGAGTAGGGAGCAGGGAGTAGGGAGTAGGGAGTAGGGAGTAGGGTGTGGGCTAAGGGGGTGACAAGCATCATTAATTAGCCTTTGGTTTTATGATCTTCCCTCTCCCCACACTTACCACACTTACCACATTTACAACACTCTTAACCCTCTTGCCTCTTGCCTCTTGCCTCTTGCCTCTTGCCTACTCCCTACTCCCGATTCCCGATTCCCTCTTCCCTACTCCCTATTCCCTCTCACCACTACCATCAAAAACTCTGCCAAGGTCCCCCCATCGACCCCCAACTCACTCCGCTCCTGAGCCGCTAAAATGCCAGCTTGGGCATGCCACCAGGCTGCCGTTGCCACTATTGCCTCCAAAGGATGCTCAGACAGAACTGGCTGAGCCATCAAACCTCCCACTAGTCCAGTGAGCACATCGCCACTCCCCCCTCGGGCTAGAGCTGGTGTACTTTCAGGAATCAGCCACACCGAGCCCCTGGGATTTGCGATCGCACTCCTGGCTCCTTTTAACAACACCACAGAGCGACTCAATTGGGATGCCTTCTGCACAGCCTTGACTCGATCCGGTAACAGTTCTGCAGAATCGGGAAATAAACGTCGGAACTCTCCAACATGAGGGGTTAACACTGTCTGGCCTCGACGCTTCAACAAAGTGGGAATAGTGATCAGTTCCGCCAGGATATTTAAACCATCCGCATCCAAAACAATTGGGCATTGGGCAGCTAAAACCCCTTGCACTATATCCTTAGCATCCTTTGTTAAACCAGGACCACATGCGATCGCATTATAAGTATGATAGCTACCAGAATCACTACCAGAGGGTTGGTTTAACTTCTCTAACACTAACTCAGGCAAAAATCCGTTGGCGTAGCGTGACCTTAGGTCAATCGCACCCGCCGTCGTTTCTGGGCAACCAATTACCACAGCTTCTGGCAAGTGACTGACCACTAGCAGTTTGATAGACTCCGGCACTGCCATTGAAAGCATCCCCACCCCACTAGCACGAGCCCCTAATCCCGCCAAAATTGCTGCCCCTGAATACTGTTTAGAGCCACAAATCAGCAACAGATGGCCCTCTTGGTACTTATGCGTTACCTTAGGGCGAGGTAAAGGCAAAAACTGTTTCGCAACAGTTTCGGTAACTCGGAGCAAATCTGGTGGCTCACCTAAAATGGACCAAATATCCTTGAGGGGAATACCAAAATCAATTAACTGAGCTTCACCAATATAATCCAACCCTTGGTCTTGCAGAAACCCCAACTTCCACAACCCTAAGCATAATGTCCGGGTAGCCCGAACCGCGATGCCCAACACTTCCCCAGTATCAGTGTGTAATCCCGAAGGCAAATCAATACTCACCACCGGTTGTGACCATTGATTCAACAGCTCAACCGCCTCAGCGATACTACCAGAAAGCGATCGCGTCAGTCCAAATCCGAACAAACCATCAATAATCAGGTCACACTCATACAGCGCTTCAATCTCGTCATAAAAAGGAATCCCCAAGCTAACCGCATACCGAGCATGGTAGTCAGTCAATTCCTTCAGTTTCGACAAAGGACGGTAAATGTGGATCTCATACCCCTGTAAATAAAGTTCACGAGCAACAACTAACCCATCGCCCCCATTATGACCAGGACCAACTAACACACCCACTCGCCTATTCTCAGCACAGGGATAAAGACCTTGAATAGAGCGAGTAATCAATCCTGCCACCTTTTCCATCAAAGCTGCTACAGGCATCCCCGCCTCAAAGATGCGCCCTTCAATCTCACGCATCTGCTCAGCAGTTACCACCACTTGTTCAATTAGTTCTCGCCGATTCTGAGACTGCATCAATTCTTAATTCTGCCTTCTTAATTCTTAATTCTTAATTCTTAATTCTGCATTCTACATTCTGCCCCTACCGACCAAAATACACCCGTGCATCCCAACCAGCAGAGCGCAAACGATTACTCCAACGTTCTGCCTCCCCCCGCTTTTTAAACGGACCAACAGCAACATGTTTACCTCTTGGAGCATCTCGTTGGCTGACTAAATCCTGGGCAATCCCAATTTTAACCAATTCCGTTACCATCTCTGGTAACCTCTGAGCATTTCCAGGAATAGCAACAAAATAGCTCCTACCCCTGGATTCTCCTGAATCCCCTGGATTAGAACCAGAACTCACAGAACGACGGTTCGCCAAATCTAATCCTGTTTCTGGATACACCAAACGGGAGCCATAAGTGATCGAGCCAGCGGATGCAAAATTTGGTATGTTGCTCAGATTTGTAGCACCACCATCAAATGCTTGTTGTTCAATGGTTGTGATTCGGGCTGAAATTCCCAAAGCTTCCAAAGCCCGGAGACGGGACTGAGCATTGTAGCGATCCATAAATGTCCCCGCTTGAATCACCCCCTCTCCCTCGCGCACAAACGCTTGTGGTTCAATGTCTTGTACTTGGGATAACAACCAATAACTATCACCCACCACATCAACCCGATAGAGATTAGCGATGGGTCTTGATGGATTAGTTATTGATGGATTAGTTATTGATCTATTAGTGTCGTTGACGTTTAACTCAGGTGGTAATGGTGTATTTTGTGTATTGCTTGACCGGTTGGGTGAGGCGGTCGGCAAAATTAAAGGGGGAGTGTTAACCGATGGTAGAGAAGATGGCGTCATAGTTGGTAAAGGCTCCCCAAAAAATCTCGGTTCTGGTGAAGTTTGGGCAGTAGCTGGCCTCAGATCCGCCATGAATGTTTGCCCAGTCAGTAGCAACAGTAGCCAACCACTTACCTTAACCAGTGTTTTAGGATTTTTGAATTGGTCAGACAGTCTGATCATAATCGGTATTGCACTCTAGTAGAATTAGTAGGTTATATCAATTTAAATTTACCCGTCAACCCTAAACAAATGACTAAAATCCTGTCAAAATGGGTAATCTTACCGCTGATAATTCTCTGCATTATAGCCTGTGGCAGCAGTAACCTAGATGGAGTAACCACCGTCACTCTCGGTGGTTGGCAAAGCAGCCCTACTGAAAAACAATTACTAGAGCAAGTACTAAAAGAATTTGAAGCTAAACATCCCAAGGTAAAGGTTAAGCTTGAAGTCATCACTGGTCAATACATGGATGTGATCAAAACCCGATTAATTGGTGATGCAGCTCCAGATATCTTTTATTTAGATGCCTATGAAGCCCCATTACTAATGATTCATGATGTTTTGGAGCCTTTGGATGACTACATTAAGCGCACTGATAATTTTGATGTAGCTGACTTTGAACCCTCTCTGTTTAAAGCATTCCAATATAATGGAATAATCTACGGATTGCCTAAAGATTTTTCCACCCTTGCCCTTTTTTACAATAAGCAATTATTCAAACAAGCTAATTTAACTCAACCACCCCAAACTTGGGAAGAATTACGGGATTATTCCCAAAAACTCACCGTTGATAAGAATCGCGATGGCAGAAATGAACGCTATGGTTTGGGAATTAATCAGGAGCTGGCTCGTCTCTATTTTTTCATTAAAGCTTTTGGAGCTAACTTAGTTGACAAAAACGGCTACGCTACCTTTGCCACTCCTGAAAGTTTTAAAAGTCTTAAAACTGTCATTGACCTATACCGAAACTACCAGTCTGCTGCCTTACCTTCAGACGTTGGGGCTAGTTCTGGTAGCGAAATGTTTGGTCAGGGTAAAACCGCAATGGTCATCGAAGGTAGCTGGGCGATTCCTTATCTCAAAGACACATTTCCTAAAATTAAATTCGCCACCGCTGAAGTTCCCTCCTTAGGTAGTAAAAAAGGAACAATGGCTTATACCGTTGCTTATGTGATGAACAAGCAAGCTCAACATAAAGAAGCAGCTTGGCAACTAATTTCCTATCTAACCGGCAAAGAAGGAATGAAAGCTTGGGGAAAAGCCGGACTAGTACTACCTTCTCGGCTATCTGTGTTATCGGAACTAGGCTATCAAAAAAATCCCCTCTATGCTCCTTTTATTAAAGGAGCCGCCTATGCAACCATTTGGCAGGCTGGGGAAACCTTGCCAACCATTCAAACCCATTTCGATAATCAATTTCTGAGTGCCTTACTGGGTGAGCAATCCTTAGAAAGTGCTATGAAGAAAGCCCAAGAATCAGCTAATGAAGAGATTCGAGCAGGTGATTACTAACTAAGTTTTAGGGAGTCGGGAGTCGGGAATCGGGAATTGGGAGTCGGGAGTATGGGGGGAGGGAATAGGCAAGAGGCAAGAGGCAAGAGGCAAGAGGCAATACTTAGATGTTGCACCAGTACAAAAAAACTTAATAACGGAAGTGATAACAATCAATTTCAGTGCTGAAAGAATGAAATCTTATTGCTGTTCCCTGTTCTATGTTCCCTGTTCTATGTTCCCTGTTCCCTATTCCCTGTTCCCTATGCCCTAACTTAAAATAAATCCTCAGTTCCCCATGCTGGTCCTTTCTGTGCAGCTCTGATCACAAATGCCGCTAACTTCTCGATTTTTTCCTGTGATAGCCAACTCTCTGGAACTTTGCGGCACGAGAAGCTTTCCTCGGTACCATCATAGGTCATCGGTTGCCTCATAAAAGTAACTAAACGATTGAGATTATCCCGAGGTGGTTTTGCCCCAGCTAGCCTCTCCAGAGATAGAGATACAGTGGGATTAATAATATTAGATCCTCCCACATGACACCTCTGGCAATTTTCGGAAAATAAATTTATACCAAAGGACAAGTCTTCGCCATCAAACAGCTTAGTCTCTCCCTTGCCATCTAAAGAAATCGGTACAGGTTCTGCTACGTCTAGGTAGCGCCTGACGTAGTCGTTAACCGGAGCCTGGGCTGGTGAACTAACCGTGCATGTCTCTAGGCAGAACACCAGAACCACTAGCAGCAAATAACGGATTGATAGGAATAGACCTCTTGCCAAAGTAGTGTTTTGATACTGTTTCCGTGAATTGTTGTCCACTATTCCCTGTTCCCTGTTCCCTATTCCCAACTTCTCAAAGAAGTCTAATAATCTACGGAGCATTGAGTATTATTGAGTATTTAAGGTGATATGTACTGATTGAGCAACAGGGCAGCGGCTTCTTCTATTAGCGATTAGGGTCTAGTTAAGGAACCTTAGGGTTATTGATTTTGGTTAACCCCTAACCCCTAACCCCTAACCCCTAACTGCCAAAAGAAGAAGCCTCTGCCCTTGCTGCTTAAATAAGCATAAAGCCTTTCGCTTCGTGCTTCTTAACCTCTCTACAAACAAACGTAATTAGTTACAGACCTTACCACAACCCCACGTTTTGCTTTTAGTGTTGACCTCATAGAGAATATAACCAGCAATATCAACGAGTTCATCTGTGGTGACATTCCTCATATACCGAAAAATATCAGCACTATCAGTGCTTGGATGAAATATAGAAATATCAATTTCCCCGTCGTAGGTGGTAGGATGCTTCAGGTAGTCTACTAAAGCCTCCAGGTTATTACGGGGTGGCGTTGCGTACTTTAAGTCTTCAGCACCAAGAGTAACGTTAGGGTCCGTTTTACTGTAACCTCCTTTGTGACATTGAGAACATTTAGCGTTAAACAAGCGTAAGCCCTCAGTGACCTCTTCGTTACTCAGAACCACCATGTCACCTGCTTCATTTAAAGGTACGGTGCGGTCCTTTTCAAGCAGATCGAGGGCTGCTGAACTGCCCACTGCAATATGAAAGGCAAAGAATAGGGTTGCCGTGATCAGCAATATAAATCGCTTCATTGTTGATTCTCCTCTAAAAATGTGGCTCATATGGGATTAGTTTTTCAAAACAGCATTAACTGATTCCCTGCACATTCTCTCGCTGAGGGGGATCCGAGTCAACCAATCACGGCTATCGAACTCAGGTATTACTGATTACCCTTTGTTTCAGACAAAATTTTTAGTATAATAGCCTTGGCATCTTCTAGAGGCAGATGGGTGTCTTGATTTTTGTAAGCAATGCCCAACTGCTGGCATAGATCGAATACCTCTTCTACTCGAAGGTCATACTCGGCGGCAATTTCCACAATTGAAAGGTCTGCAAAGCCCATAATAATTAAGCGCAATAGTAACTAAGGAACAGTTTGGGAAGTGTGGGAATTGTGGGGGCAAGAGGCAAGAGGCAAGAGGCAAGAGGCAAAAGGCAAGAGGCAAGAGGCAAGAGGCAAGAGGCAAAAGGCAAGAGGGAATATTTATGAAACCATGTAACTCCCCATCTCCCCATCTCCCCATCTCCCCATCTCCCCACACCTCCCACCCTTCCCACACTCCCGACTCCCGATTCCCTACTCCCGACTCCCTACTCCCGACTCCCTACTCCCTACTCCCTACTCCCTACTCCCAGCTCCGAAGTCCCTACTACTTCTGGCAAGGAAACCGCTACCGGTATAGTAGCCTGGGGTTGATGGAGGCGAATCAGTTGGGCTAGGGTTTTTTTCAACTGGGTGCGAGGTACAATGGCATCAACGAAGCCGTGGTCTAGGAGATATTCAGAGGTCTGGAAATTATCGGGCAGCTTTTCCCTTAGGGTCTGCTCAATCACTCGTCGTCCAGCAAATCCAATTAATGCCTTCGGTTCCGCTATGATAATATCTCCTAACATCGCAAAACTGGCAGTTACCCCACCAGTGGTAGGATGAGTAAGAACTGGAATGTAGAGTAGTCTGGCTTGACGATGGCGTTCCAAGGCACCAGAGATTTTGGCCATTTGCATCAGGCTTAACATCCCTTCCTGCATTCTGGCTCCACCAGATGCACAAACAATTACAACCGGTAGCTGTCGCTTGGTTGCTTCTTCTATCAAACGAGTCAGTTTTTCCCCAACTACCGAACCCATACTACCGCCCATGAACCGGAAGTCCATCACTCCCAAAGCAATAGGCAAATTCTCTAGCTTACCGGTGCCAGTTTGTACCGCATCTGTGAGCTTGGTTTTTTCTTGGCTGTCTCGCAAACGATCACTATAGGCTTTGCGATCGCAAAACTTCAGGGGATCCGTCGGATGTAGGTGTTCATCCAGTGAGATCCAGGTCTGAGGGTCAATCAGCTGGCGGATCCGCTCGTCACTAGGGACTCGCATATGATGCTCACATTCAGTGCAAACCATTTGATTAGCTTGCAGGTCTCTGGCGTAGGATAGCACTCCGCAAGCTTCACACTTTTTCCATAGCCCATCAGCAATCTCCCGTTCTTGAGGTTGTTTAGGGCTTGGTTTAGGTTTTCTATTTGCAAACCAATCCAATAGAGACATAAAAATTTCTTATCCTGTTAACGTATTATCTAAATTTTTTTAGCTATAATTTTATCTTTATGATTGTCCTGCCTGCTCTTCCTCTGGGGAACTCAACAACAGTAAGGCTGTCCATTGATCTGGTGAGCGAACTTGTAAAGCCGCAGGACTACCTGCACCTAAATAAGACATGATCCCAATATCAAGAATCCGACTTGGGATATCATGAGCAGCTAGCACCTGCTGCATCAGCTCGGCTTCCCAGCGAAGATTGGTAGTTCTGATTGTTATCCAAGACACAGGCCAATACCAATAGCACCAATAGTATAGTTTTCAGAGCCGTTGAATTTGTTATTGCTATTTCATCTATAGTAGTTTTATTTATAGGTTATACTTAGTTATACTTATTGTGATTAGTAGACAATTAGCTAAAATTTTAGACTAGGTTAATTTTTATAGGTTTCCTATTATATACTAAGTCTGAGTTTATCGGTTTCAACCTCTAAATTTAGAGAGTGAGGGAACATTATTCAACAGGTGCGACCCGAACGCGCCCCGCGTCTGCTTTGCCGAAAGGTGCCACCCAAGGGCGATTTACTCGCCCTTGGAGGCGCGACAATCGCGCGAATTTAATTCTTAATGGGTCAAGGAAACCTAATATAACTTTTAGCTCAATGGGAAAAATAGTTCTAGGTAAGTGGACACTATTAATTTACCCCACAGTAGAGTCAATCCTGCTCCCAACCCTAGAAAAGGACCAAAGGGCATGGGCTGTTTGCGATTGATCCAACCGAGGGCAATGGCTGCGCCACCAGCAAAAGCACCTACACCACAAGCGATGAAACTAGCCAATAGCAAATACTTCCAGCCTAACCAAGCTCCCATCATCGCCGCTAGTTTAGCATCTCCTCCCCCCATAGCAGATTGACCAAAGGCAATCGAACCCCCAAAGGCAATCAGGTCAAACAACCAAATCCCTAGCACTGCACCTACCACCCCAGTCATTAATTGAGGAATTATTGCTATGGGTTGAGACCCCTGCAAAAAACCAGTAGTTCCTTGAAATACTAAACCAGCCACTAATCCAGACTGAGTTAGGGAATTCGGTAGGGTCATAGTATCGATATCAATCAGAGCCAGAGTCAACAGCCAGCTCAAAAACGCCCAATATCCTAGGGTTTGCCAACCCCAACCATACATCCAGAAAACTAGTAAAAACAGTAAACCTGTTATGGCCTCTACTAGGGGATAGCGGCTGGAAATCTTGGTACTACAGTGACGGCAACGTCCTTTTAACCACAGCCAGCCCATTACCGGAACATTTTCTCGCTTTCCCAGCTTATGCAGACAATTGGGACAGCGCGAAGGGGGCCAAAGGATGGATAAACCAGCAGGTAGTCGATAAACGACTACATTGAGGAAACTGCCAATAGATACACCACTAGCGAAAACTATTGCGCAAACTATCAACGTTGTCAAGGCAGCGGATACTCCAACCATATCCTGTATCACTACTTGCTAATTTCTATCGGTTACTACCATAAAACTAAGTCCAATGACCGATTTACTTAATATTTATTAATAAAAGTCCCCTTCTAGTTGACTCAAAGGCACAAAGCATTCAGTTGGTAGAAGGATAGGTTTATCACTAAAGATTAACTTTCCTCTGAGGGTATATCTGTCAATGGCTACACCAGATGGCTGTTCATCTTGGTATGGATGAACTTCGTAGTAAACCCGGTAGATGTGCTTAGCTGCTCTCAAAACCGTAGGATCTATCAGCTTCGGTAGCTCAAGCCGAGTTTGGTAGTTTTCTTGTCTTTGTTGTGATGTATACACCACACTTTTTACCCTATTATTTCAGTTTGACTGTAATCCAATCACGCCCTAACAGCAAGGGGGTATTTCCGCAAAAGGGCACTGATTAACCAGGGGAAACCAACAGATTTTCCTGAGTTATTATAAGTAACAGCAGGTTTACCCGATCAAATCAAGGGATAATATCAAGGGATAAGATCAAGATTGTTCTAGGCACTGAATTAGAGAATCTCCCATAGCACGACAACCTAAGAGATTCATGCCTTCTGAGATGATATCTCCTGTGCGATCGCCTTTATCTAAAACCTTTACAACTGCTTGTTCAATGGAATCTGCTGCTTGGGGCTGGTTCAAGCCGTAACGTAACATCATCGCAGCACTGAGTACCATCGCTAAGGGATTAGCTTTATCTTGACCGGCAATATCTGGAGCCGAGCCATGAACAGGTTCAAAGACTCCAGGGCTAGATTCACTTAAACTGGCAGAGGGTAACATGCCGATACTACCGGTAAGCATAGCAGCAGCATCCGATAAAATATCCCCGAACATATTACCGGTAACAATGGTATCAAATTGTTTGGGAGCTCTGACCAATTGCATAGCAGCATTATCCACGTATAGGTGAGACAGTTCCACATCGGGATATTCTGCTGCTAGGGTTGTAATGCGATCGCGCCACAACTGGGACACATCCAACACATTAGCTTTATCCACCGAACAAAGTTTACCACCACGTTTTTTAGCCGTTTCAAACCCTACTCTAGCAATGCGGTCAATTTCGGCTTCGGTGTAAGCCATAGTATTGACTCCCCGTTTTTCCCCAGTTTCCTGAGAAAAAATTCCTTTAGGTTGTCCAAAGTAGATCCCACCAGTCAGTTCTCTAACCACCATAATATCTACCCCTTCAACCACATTTCGTTTCAAGGTCGAGGCATCAATCAGTTGGGGGAATATTGTCGCTGGTCGGAGATTAGCAAACAATCCTAACCCTGCTCTTAATCCCAACAATCCCGTTTCTGGTCGTTGGTGGCGGGGGAGATTATCCCACTTGTAACCCCCAATGGCAGCGAGTAAAACCGCATCACTATTGCGACATAGTTCTAGTGTATCAGTAGGTAGGGGTTCATTAGTAGCATCAATAGCTACGCCACCGATTAGGGCCTCGGTAAATTTAAAATTAATATCGAATCGCTTGCCAACGAGGTTCAATACATCTACAGCTACTGCCATGATTTCTGGGCCAATCCCGTCACCAGGTAGCAGGGTAATGCGGTAGGAGTAAGTCATAGTTAGTTTGGTCGATGCTTAAGTATGAGGTGTCGTGGGTATAAGTTATAGCGTTCGATACTATAGCATCTGGCCGGTGTATCAGGGTAATTTTTTGATCAGCACAGTTGGCAAGGGATAGGTTAAGGGATGTAACGGATATAACTGATAGATCAGACTTCGCAACAAGGTAACAGTCCGGAACGAATCCCTAAACTAGCGATAACTAATAAAAATCAATAATTCAAATAATTCTAGCCAAGCTGAACCGCCCTAGGTCAACCCATAGATCAAAACCCATAGATCAAGAATAAAGCGCTAGGCTGGAAAAAAAACACATCTGAAATTCCCTTTGCGGTGCGACCCCGCGCTTTTTCACAGGGCTAGGGAACGCGCACCAATAGGAGGCTTTGGTCTTTTCCTTTATTGGCTCAGAAAAAACTTAGTCTTAAGCAAATTAAACAGCTAAAACCAGACTCTGATGGTAAAAGAATTGGCTATTGATACCCGTGGACTAACCAAGCAATTCGACCGCCATGTGGCTGTGCATGAGGTGGATTTGCAAGTGGAAAGCGGTGAAGTTTACGGCTTAATTGGACCGAATGGTGCTGGGAAAACCACCCTGATCCGGATGTTAGCTGCAGCGGAAGAACCGACTACTGGTGAGATTTACATCAATGGTCAGCGTTTGCTAAGAGATCAAAGCAATCCTAGGCTAAAACAGCGTTTAGGCTATCTACCTGATGATTTTCCCCTTTATGAGGATTTGACGGTTTGGGACTACCTAGACTACTTCGCACGTCTATATAAATTACGAGGCTCAAAACGCCGACAACGGTTATACGATGTTCTGGAACTGATTGAATTAACCAACAAGCGTAATAGCTTGATTTCTACCTTATCCCGGGGGATGAAACAGCGCCTTAGCCTGGCTCGAACTATTATTCATGAACCGATTTTACTGCTGCTGGATGAGCCAGTGTCTGGTCTTGACCCCATTGCTAGAATGAAGTTTCGGGAAATTATTAAGGTTCTCCAAGAAGCGGGGATGACGATTCTGATTTCCTCCCATGTCCTGAGTGATTTAGCCCAACTGTGTAGCTCAGTAGGCATCATGGAATTAGGGTATCTGGTAGAAAGCGCACCCCTAGATGAGTTTTACCAGCGTCTTGGTCGCCAGCAAATTCTGTTGTCAAGCCTAGGTCAGCTGGATGTACTTAAAGGGGAATTGAAAAATAATCCCCTTGTAGAAGACTGGGAGATATTACCAGAACCTGGTCGGATGCGGATTTATTTTTCAGGAGGTCAAGAGGATTGTGCACAGCTATTGCGATCGCTGGTTAAGGCTGGGATTCCCTTGACAGAATTCCAGTGCTCTCAAGAAGACTTAGAAACAATTTTCCTTAAATTAGGTCATCAGCAAGCATCATAGCTCGATCATAGCTGCATCATAACTAGGCGATTAAAAGGAGACTAATAGCGATATGGCACTTAATAATTTAGTTAACCAACTTGGGGAATTAAATCCCCAGGTGTTTCGAGAACTCAAAGGGAGTTTCAAACAGCGCAATGTCCTGATTACAGTGGCAATATCCTTGGTTGGTCAGTTGCTGATGCTGATCGATTTGGGACTTGAGCTACCATCATATAGCTTGGGAGCTGAGATTAACTGGCCTCTGTGGTGGCAAGATGTATTTGTCTGGCTGAGTCTTATCGGTATCTTCAGCTTGTTGGTGGTTGGCACCTATATGCTAATCAGTGACCTCTCTAAAGAAGAAAGTCGTGGCACCTTGAACTTTCTGCGGCTGACACCTCAGTCAAGCCGGAGCATCCTAGGTGGCAAACTACTGGGGGTACCAGCATTGCTTTATCTAGCAGTTGGTTTCGCCTTACCATTGCATTTTTGCGCAGCTATTGCTGGTCAAATCCATTTGATTGAGCTTTTAGGATTTTACATCGTTCTCGGTAGCAGTTGCCTATTTTGCTATAGTATGGCGCTACTATTTGGCTTAGTTAGCAGATCTCTAGGAGGTTTCCAAGCTTGGTTAGGTTCTGGTGCTGTACTCATCTTTTTGTGGATCACGACCATGGTGATTGATAACGCTGGAGTCAGCCATTACCCAGCTGACTGGCTAACGTTGTTTAATCCCACCATTGTCTTACCGTACCTGATTGATTCTAATTCGTTTGATCCGAATAGTTTTTATCCTGTTGAGCGTAGTTTCCAAGATTTGCGCTGGTTTGGTATCCATATCGGTGCCAGTTTCTGGACTATGGCTGGTTT
>NZ_JAAHHE010000022.1:0-33698 GCF_010692525.1 Moorena sp. SIO3B2 | reverse complement strand
AAAGCCTTGCTTTCTGGAAAAACAGAGAAATATCAAGCGAGAGTTAGCCACCTAATTCATTAGGTGGGCGTGGAGCGAGCCGGGATAAATCCCGGCGCTCGTGTTCAAGGTAGCTTTCCGTTTCTCCCTAGATATTCGACATATTCAGAGAGACTTAACCCAGCAGATTTTGCCAGTTCTTTTAGGTTGTCCCAGGCTAGCTTGGTTACCTTCACACTGTAAGTTTTTTTACTTTCGTTATATATGCTTGGTCTGCCGACTCTTCTTTTTGGTTTTTCTGGCATTTGCTTGACATTTTAATTACGGTAGTATTTTTTTAAATAAACATAGCAAAAAGGTCGATGCAAATGTATGGTTGCCAACAACATTTTATAACTACGACAGCTGAAAATAGAGCGATAATAGAATTTATCTGCTCAGAAGCTAACAAGCTAACCAATTGCGGAATCTATTATTGTCGTCAAATATTGTTCAAAGCCGGTAAATACCTTACAAATGCCGATTTGGATAAGATAATGAAGACAAATGTTCATTTTAAGGCAATGAGGTCAGCTTGTGCGCAACAAACGCTGCACGGAGTTATTGAGTCTTTTAAGTCTTATAAAGCCTTAAGCAAGTTATACAAGAAAGGTCAACTAGCGATCAAGCCTAGAGTTCCTAGTTACCGAAAGAAGGGGGGTTTGGCTGTAGTTAGTTATCCTGCTCGGTGGGTAAAGCTAATAAAAGGCCATCTCAAATTCACATTAGGAAAACAGGTTAAAGCTTGGTTTGGGATAGACCATTTCATCCTCCCTATGCCTTCTAATCTTGATTTCAAGTCAATAAAAGAGTACCGCTTTGTTCCAAGGAATGGGTGTTTGTATCTAGAGTTTGTCTATGAACGACCAGCTTCTGAACAGGTTCAATCAACAGACGAAGTGTTAGGTATTGACCCCGGTTTGAATAATTGGTTAACCTGTGTGTCTACTACAGGCAAATCATTTATCTTGGATGGAAGGAAGGTCAAATCTCAAAATCAATGGTACAACAAACGTGTCGCTGCGATTAAAAAAGGGAAGAGCAAGGATTACTGGGATGAGACTCTAGCTTATTTGACCGAGAAACGCAACAGACAAATGCGAGACAACGTTAATAAAGCTGCTAGATTTATAGTTAACTGGTGCTTAAGTAATGACGTTATTACAGTTGTATTTGGTTGGAACAAGCGCAATAAAGACAGCATCAATATTGGAAAAAAGAACAATCAACAGTTTGTTCAGATACCTACTGCTAAATTAAAAATTCGAATAGAACAGTTATGTATTGAGTATGGTATCAAATTCCTTGAGACTGAAGAAAGTTACACCAGTAAAGCTAGCTTTTTAGATCGTGATTTCCTACCTGTGCTCGGCGCAAAACCTGTTCGCGAAGCGTGCCCTTCGGGCTTGGGGTGGGCAGCAAGCGGAAAGAGAGTGAAGCGTGGACTTTATCGGTCTGCAAAAGGTGAATTGATTAACGCAGATTGCAACGGAGCTTGCAATATTTTAAGAAAAGTAGCGACACAGCTAGGGAGATCCCTAGCCGAGGTCGGTAGAGCAGATTTGAACCTGCCACAACGATATAGATTAGACTCATTGTCTAGATCCTATCGTGAAGCGTCACGTTCGCGAAGCGAGTCCAAAGGACTCAGCGTGGTTTCAACCCGCAAAGTGACATCCGCTTAGAATCTACGCTTTTCAAAACGTAGAGAGTTCAACCAATTACCAGTCACTGCTGATTAAGTTTTTTAGTTTACCTAAGGGTCGTTTG
Organism: Moorena sp. SIO3B2; assembly: GCF_010692525.1. Classification (NCBI taxonomy): domain Bacteria; kingdom Bacillati; phylum Cyanobacteriota; class Cyanophyceae; order Coleofasciculales; family Coleofasciculaceae; genus Moorena; species Moorena sp. SIO3B2. The sequence continues at coordinate 31,910 of NZ_JAAHHE010000022.1, read as the reverse complement.
AACCCTTAGGTCGCGCGTCGATCAACTTTCCTACCCTAATCAAGGACTAGATTATCAAAGGGTTTTTTATCCTAATTATCGCGAAACATTTAAACAACAAATCTACCTTGGAGTGTTTAGCTTTATCCCAAGGCTTCGCTCCTTTTTTTTTTATAATTAAATAAGCATTCAAATCGACTAACAACCAATGGAAAATCTTAAAGTCGAAGCTCAGCTCTCCTACGACCAGTTACTTAGAGCTGTTGAACAACTGAGTTTATCTGAACTGGAGAAAGTTGGAGCATACATCATATCCCTTCAGGCACAACGCAAAGCCCCCAGCCTTTCTTCAGATCAGGCTAGGTTGCTAATTACTATTAATCAAGGTGTACCAGCAGACATTCAAAACCGCTACGATGAACTGATTCAAAAACGAAAAATGGAGACGCTGACAGCTGAGCAGTATAAAGAACTTTTGGCTTTAAGTGATCAAGTGGAAACTATCGAAGCTAAACGTGTCGAAGCCATGGCAGAATTAGCTCGTTTACGTCAAATATCCTTAAGCACCCTCATGGCAGATTTGGATATTCATCTCCCTGGTAATGTCTGATAAATCAATTAAAGCAAAACATAGACAAGCAGTTGAATCACGAGCTCAAGAATGTTGTGAATATTGTCGGAGCCAAGCTCGCTTTGGCCCCCAATCTTTTTCGATCGAACATATCCAACGTCTAAGTCGAGATGTAAAAACTGAACTCGATAACTTAGCCCTAGCCTGAGGTGCGAAAAATAATTAGATTTTGCAAAACTATCTAAAATCCTACTGGTTTAATTGGGGACTTTATTCACCATTAAAATTAGTCCTTACTTATTTAGCACTAAAAAAAATAATAGGATAAATTAAATTATAAATTTTTCCTAAAGCATAACTAGTTAGAGTTACCACTGGCATACAATCGTAGACTGATTTATCTATTTGATGCTTCTAGCTGATAACTAGACCGAGAGTGCTCAACGGAAAAATCCTGCCAAGTTGTCTGGACAGTTCCATATATTGAGTGTAAACTGAAACACAAAACCCATACTGTAGTAAAATTAACAGTTATTCTAAAATTATGCTCAGCTATTATCAGCAATCTAACACCCTTAACAGCATAGGTGCGCTTGACCTTGGCGAATTAAATTCGCCAAGGTCAAGCCCACCTAAGGAACCGATCTACCACTAGAGGTGATAAGCGTGCAATCCCAAGTAATCTCAACAACCCCAGCTTCATCAACTACCCCCACTCGCCGCACAGGAGCATTTGCTCTAATGGATAGTCTCCACCGTCACGGTGTGACCCATATCTTCGGCTATCCCGGTGGAGCAATTCTACCGATATATGACGAACTCTATCACTGGGAAGATGCTGGTAAAATACAGCACATCCTAGTCCGACACGAGCAAGGAGCATCCCACGCTGCTGATGGTTATGCCCGTGCTACTGGCAAAGTCGGTGTGTGTTTTGCCACATCTGGTCCGGGAGCCACTAACCTAGTTACCGGTATAGCTACCGCTCACATGGACTCAATTCCTCTAATTTGTGTAACCGGTCAAGTCGCCCGTCCTGCCATTGGTTCTGATGCCTTCCAGGAAACCGATATCTTTGGGATTACTTTGCCCGTTGTCAAACACTCTTATGTGGTGCGTGACCCTGCTGATATGGCGCGGATTGTTGCCGAAGCTTTCCACATCGCTAGCACCGGACGTCCTGGACCAGTCCTGATTGACGTACCCAAAGACGTGGGTTTAGAGGAATGTGACTACGTACCTGTGGAAGCTAATCAACTCAAGTTGGTGGGCTATCGTCCAACAGTAAAGGGCAATCCCCGCCAAATTAACCAAGCCCTAAATTTAATTCGGCAAGCACGACGACCACTGCTTTACGTTGGTGGCGGAACCATTGCTGCTGGTGCCCATGATGAACTGCGCCAACTGGCAGAAATCTTCCAAATTCCGGTAACGACCACGTTGATGGGTAAGGGAGCATTTGATGAATCCCATCCCCTATCGGTAAAAATGCTGGGGATGCATGGCACTGCCTATGCTAACTTTGCCGTTAGTGAGTGTGACTTACTGATTGCTGTAGGGACGCGGTTTGATGACCGGGTGACCGGGAAACTGGATCAGTTTGCCTGTCATGCTCAAGTGATTCACATCGACATTGATCCCGCTGAGGTGGGTAAAAACCGCTCTCCACAAGTACCGATTGTAGGGGATGTGCGCCGGGTTTTGCAATATATGTTGCGCCGTTACCAGGAAATGAATATCTCAGCAGAACCTAATCAAACCCAGGAGTGGCTAGCACGGATTAACCGTTGGCGTGAGGACTATCCCTTGCAGGTGCCTCAATACCCCGATAGTTTATCTCCCCAAGAAGTGATTGTAGAGGTAGGGCGTCAAGCACCTAAAGCTTACTATACCACGGATGTCGGTCAACATCAGATGTGGGCAGCGCAATTTCTTAATAATGGACCGCGCCAGTGGATTTCCAGTGGGGGATTGGGAACTATGGGCTATGGCATGCCAGCAGCCATGGGAGTCCAGGTAGCATTACCCGATCAGCAAGTGATTTGTATTGCTGGTGATGCGAGTATCCAGATGAATATTCAGGAACTGGGTACCCTCGCCCAATATGGCATCAATGTTAAGACCGTGATTATTAACAACGGTTGGCAGGGAATGGTGCGTCAGTGGCAACAAGCGTTCTTTGGGCAGCGTTATTCCTCTTCAAATATGGAAGTCGGGATGCCGGATTTTGTGCAACTGGCTCAGGCTTACGGGGTTAAGGGCATGATAGTTACTAGTCGGGATCAACTACAGGATGCGATCGCACAAATGCTAGCCTACGATGGTCCTGTGTTGTTAGATGTTCATGTAACCAAAGACGAGAATTGTTACCCAATGGTAGCCCCTGGTAAGAGTAATGCCCAAATGATCGGTTTACCAGAAAAACCATTACTCAAGAATGCTACAGAGCTAATCTATTGCAGTAACTGTGGTGCCAAGAATGTAGCAAGTAACAATTTTTGTCCTGAGTGCGGCACCAAGCTTTAATATTGTGTACCTAAGGATTTGACATTGCTGATCAATGGCATGATTTAGGCTAATCGGTCATGGATAATAGTAATGGATAGTAATGGTTAATTGGTACTTAACCATTTACTAATTACCCAACTATAGTTAATATCATTCCTTAGTTCAGCAAAGCTGATAATTTCTCATTTAACCTTACTTACTTCGCTCACCAGCGGAGTATTTTTTTTGGCAAGTATCGTCAGTTTAATCCTACTTATCGGTAAGCATTCAGCTGATAGCTGATAGCTGATAGCTGATAGCTGAATGCTTACCTCATACCTAATCCTAAATTACCTGCCAGATTGGTCATCGTTGAGTGTAATCATACATAAGTTAGACATTCGTATACGTTATCCCATACATTAGTCTTCGATAATCATAACATAAGCAACCTATTATCAATTACCAAAAGGTAAGATTTATTGTTTGCAGGCATTGCTAAGAATTGGAATAACTAAAAATCACTCTATAGTCAACATTAATTCAAACGCTTATTGCTATTGTATATGATTAATACTAAGATAGTTCGGAATGGACTAGCTCTCCTAGCTAGTAGCTTATTATTCACACCCAGTCCTGGTTTGGCTAGCTCTCCTCGTCAGGGGCAAGTTGAAAATAAATTAATCGCAGCAGCACAGTATTTAAGAGACCGGGATTACATGCCAACTCATCGACCGGTAGTCAATAGACTTTCCCGAAACCAAGTCTATGCATTTACCCTGGATCTAGAAGCTGGTAAATCTTATACCTTAGTAAGTTTTTGTGATGATGCTTGTCTCGATATTGACCTAGGTCTGTATGATAACAATGGCCAAACCGTTGACTATGATACTGACTATGGTCAATATCCGATTGTTCAAGTTACCCCTCGCGGCAGTGGAAAATTTATGGTTAAAGTGGGTATGCCCCACTGTGTAAGCTCTTCATGCTATTACGGGGTGGGCATATTCGCGAAATAGATCAAGAGGATTGATCTTCCTTCCCATTTTGAAAAATTCATGCTATTATAATATGTGGTTCGGATCGACGCGATCGCAACGCCCAAACCTTGTCAGGACCGGAAGGTAGCAGCAATAAGGGATGCTTACGATAGGCGTGGACTCCGAGCCACTCTCGTAGCCACAACAAATAGCCACAACACATAGCCACAAAACCATACACTTCGCTGCAGTTGTCGGTAAATTCAGGTTTTGTAGCTTCTGGTATCACAAGAATCGAGGAAAGTAGTGGAAGAAAACACTACTCAGAAGCGACGCATCCCTCTTTTATCTTGTGTTACCCCTTCCATGCTCTCTGCTCCCTGCTCCCTGTGCCAGACTTTTGATCTAGCATAACCAGTACGGAATAACCTCTAATTCGACATAACCTCGATAATTTCAGTATCTGAAATCATGTCACCATTATGAACTAAATCCTGATGATTGTTGGAATTTAAGGTAACCGTGATTTCATTTCTACCAGGTTCAAGCTTGCCAATATAGTACCAATTGCTGTAAATCCTGGTAATTTTTTGGCCATTGATGAATAGATGGGCATGTCCTTCTCCTGGTTGATGGGCTTTGCTAGCATTCTTGGGAGAAAATTGGAAGTTAGAAACCTTTATTTCTAAATTCCATCCCGTCATCGGATCTGGATACACCACTATGTCAACATCTGGAACAGGTTGACCAGAAGGAATTTCCATTGTGCCATGATGATGACCCATACCTTCACCATGGTTACTACTGCTGCCGACCTTGTGATTATGGTGATTATGCTCCATCTCTTTATTATGCTCATTACTGGTTTCGGTTTTATGACCATGGAGCTGAGCATGGGTCTGTTCAGAATCTAGATCGTCTTGGCTAGCCATTCCACAACCACTACCAAGTAAGCTGATAGTTAGCAAACTGGCTGATGCTAATTTTAAAATAGTTCTAAGTGCTGAAAATACTGCTAACTGCTGAGGGGTTAGTAGGATTTCTTTGGGTAGGTAAGTTAATAAGGTCTTGCTCATCCGATCGACAATTGTTGTTTCTACCATGGACTTTGCTAAATTGCCCATGGTATTTTATATTAGGTCAGGTAAATTTTCAAAAGACAAGCTGTAAAACCTAGTAATTAGTTAGGTAAGCAGTCAGGGGTCAGCGGTGAGCTAAAAGCTCACGCTACGCGAACAGCAGTCAGATGAAAATAAACCCGGGAGAATTTAATATTGATAGATTAATGATAAGTGAAAGTATGGATAAAAGTCCTTGGCCATAGGCCACGCTAGGCCGTGTTTTCAAAGTTTTCCGCAAGATTTAGATCCCCCCCAACCCCCCTTAATAAGGGGGGAGCCATTCTCAAAGTCCCCCTTTTTTAAGGGGGATTTAGGGGGATCTCCGAGTTTGAAAACACGCCCTAGGGCAACCGCTTTGTGGCACAGGCTTCTAGCCTGTGACATTAACGAATGCTTACCTCTTTATTCAAAAGCTGATAGCACCTCAAGTAGCACCATCTGTAGCGCATAAGCTGATAACTGATAGCTGATAGCTGATAGCTGATAGCTAATAGCTAATAGCTGATAGCTTACGATTACCAACCTACTTCTTGAGCTACTCCATACAATTCTTCTAAATGTCGGCAAAATTCACTGTAGGTTCCAATTGGGCGTGCGTCTAATCCAGTTAAATCTAAATTTTCTTCAGTACTTTTCTGTTGGAGGTCTACTCCTTCCTGCTTGTTCCGCATATTTAATCGGTAAGCATTTTGGTCTGGATAAATTTCAAAAATTATCTCGATCGCGTCTTCATAGGTGTCTAAGGAAAGGCTTAGATCGAAGGGCTTTCCAGGTAAAACCAAGCTGATGCTGTCATAGCCTGTTACTTCTTCTGTGTAAAAAACTTGTGATTCGGACATGGTGATAATTATTTGAGTCCAGGCAGGAAAGCTAGTCATTTTTCTTCTCCTTTAAGTAGTGATAGCAATGCCCCTGGGCTTAACCTGGAACTAGCATGGAACGCAATAAACACACGGATGCTACAGTTGAGCAATCGGTGATTCACCACGGCACTAGGGAGGTTACCCCAATAAAGAATACTAATAATAACAAAAATAGTAGGGTAACTATGATACCAATAATGACGAAGGATGTGATCGCCCAACCCCGTTGATGGCGCTTAAAGGCTTTGATACTCTTCCAACGGCGGCTTTTCCATGCCCACTCATTACCCTTGATGCCCAAAATAATCCCCATCACTGGCCAAGCAAGAAATCCAGTCACTAAGGATAGATCGGTCCAGGCAATCAGTCCAATCCAAACTTGATTGGTGACACACCACAAACCTGGTAGACAAAAGGCACCCCAGTTCCAGCCTTGAATCTCTGCTGGCACTAGAACAGATTCGTCAAACACTTGCTTGCAACCGGAATTATTGATGGGAGTCGGTGGAGGGTACGATTTAGACTGGGGAGTTACAGCTACATTACCCTTTATTTCTGTTTGTCTAACCTTAGAATCATCAGAATCATCAGTTCGGATCAGGTCTAGAACCTCTTGAGCAGATTGGAATCGCTCAGAGGGTTGGGATGCCAGCAAACGAGATAGGATACTATTAAACTCTGGAGATAGGGTTACTTCTTCTTCAGTTCGCCAGCTCAGGGTATAAGGGTCAACCAGTTCCTGGGGCTGTTTACCAGTCATCAGTACTAGTGATGTCACTCCCAAAGCATACAGGTCACTATGGGGAGCAGCAATCCCTAGGCGTAGCTGTTCATCAGGTGCATAGCCAACTTTACCTAAACAAGTCCCACCAGCATAGATGGCAGAGTTTTGCCCAGGTGCGCTTGACCTTGGCGAATTAAATTCGCCACGGGTCGCACCTCTGGTTACGGGAGTATTGACTTCTAGGGCAATTTGTTTGACACCACCCAAGTCAATTAATACTGGTACTCCATCGGAAGCACGACGGATAATATTGTCTGGAGCAATATCCCGGTGAATTATTCCTAATTGGTGTAGGTAGCTTAAGACCGGGAGCAATTGCTGAAACAGTTGGATAATTTCGGTTTCGCTGAAGCGTTCCCCTTTGCTTACTCGTTCTTCGAGTAAAGTTTGATAGGTTTTTCCTTCAATGTAGTCTTGGACGAGAAACAACCGTTTGCCATGGCGAAAAAATTCCCAGAATCTCGGAATTTGGGGGGATGAAAGCTTGTGCAGCATGGTTGCTTCCCGTTGAAATAGTTCTTCCGCTTTTTCTAGGGTATGGGTGCCCTGGTTTCTTGGAGTCAGCTCTTTTAGGGTTACTAGTTCATTAAAGCGTCCAGTGTCTTTGGCGAGGTAGGTTTTGCCAAATCCCCCTTGTCCTAAGGTACGTTGAATTATGTAGCGATCGCGTAATCGGCTTCCAGTCTGTAATGTATTGTCATTATTAGTATTGTCTAATGTATTGTCTAATGTATTGTCATTATTAGTATTATCTAGATTAGTCTCTAGGGGACTGCTACTGGGAGGAGGTAGAGAGGCACCACAACGAGAGCAAAAACTTGCCCGACTGGGATTGATTTGCTCACATATCATACAAATGATTGAATTCATGGCTCCACTCTTTTGAATACCAGTTGGGTTCATGCCGTTGCTGCCTAGTTAATTGGTATTATAATTGGCACTATAATTGGCTCGATATGATCTATTTTAGCCACCATGAGAAAAATCAGAGTTCATTCAAATGTGCGGTTTGGGGTAAGTATTGTGGACGGTTGATGGTGAATTGTCAACGAATTGTCAAGCGAAGGCAGCAATCTTAATAAGAAATAAGAAATAGTTAAGAATTGAGCAATCTAGTAATTATGAACTATTTCAGGCTTACAATTCAAAGTTATAGCACTACGCATTAAGGTGTTTGACATTGATACAAGCAGCAAAAGCTGTCGCAGTTAACTTTTGCCTCTTGCCTCTTGCCAATGCCATTGCGCGTAGCGCTATATGTGCTTGAAGTAGGGTGATGGTGCAAATAACAGGAACAACAAAGTTATTGGGTGTGATTGGTGATCCAGTGGAACATTCTTTATCACCACTGATGCATAACCAAGCGATCGCATCCTTGGGTGTGGATTATGTCTACCTACCTTTACCGGTAAAATCAGCAGATTTGAAAAATGCGATCGCTGGTTTTGAGGCGATTGGTCTAGTGGGCTTCAGTATCACTATTCCCCACAAACAGACTATCATCCCCTTGTTGTCGGAAATTTCAACAGTGGCTCAAGGGGTGGGAGCAGTGAATACTGTGTATCGCAACGATCACGGTTGGATTGGTACGAATACGGATATCGAAGGATTTATCACCCCGTTGCAAGGGTATGACCGGGATTGGACTCAAACTACTGTAGTCATTTTGGGGTGTGGTGGTGCCGCACGAGCTGTAGTAGTCGGTTGTGCTGAACTCGGTTGTACTGAGATTCATGTGGTTGGTCGCAATCAGGACAAGTTAGGTCAATTTAAGGAAAGCTGGATTAATTCTGACCTTGCTATTACTATTCATACTCATGCTTGGGAACAACTACCGGAACTTATAGGCCAAGCCAATTTGTTGGTGAATGCTACTCCGGTGGGAATGTATCCCAACATCGAGCAGTCTCCTGTTGATCAGCTAGCTATGGCCAGGTTGCCGGAAAATGCGATCGCTTATGACTTGATTTATACTCCTAATCCCACTCAGTTTTTACGACAAGCCAAGGAACAGGGCGCGATCGCAATTGATGGATTGGAAATGCTGGTGCAACAGGGAGCAGCAGCTTTCAAAATTTGGTTAGGACAAACTCCGCCAGTGGATATTATGCGTCACGCTCTCCTAGTGTAAGCCTTGGTAATCCCCGGTAACTCTTGGAATTGCCAAACTAGGATGCAGACTTAGGATTAATTTCCTACGTTGATTTGGTTATGACACCCAAGGGTGAACTCCAGCCCTTGGCTCTGTCGCTAATCATTAAGTCAAAGGCAAAATGTGTGATTAGCTTAACAAGCCATTTTAACCTTGTCGAGGAACACATTACCGAATTGAGACGCATTAAAAATGCAAAATTACGTATTTGTTATTGACACGAACAAACAGCCATTAAATCCAATTACTCCAAAGAAGGCACGTCGGTTATTGGATAAAGGTAAAGCTGCGGTTTTTAGGATGTACCCGTTCACAATCATTTTGAAAACAGCGATCAATAATCCAACGATATCACCCTGCCAAATAAAGATAGATCCTGGCAGTAAAGTAACTGGATTTGCCTTAATTCAAAACAACCAAGTCATTTGGGGAATGGAGCTAGAGCACAGAGGAGGATTGATCAAGAAAAAACTAGAATCTAGAAGGGCTGTAAGGCGTGGGAGGCGTAACCGAAACACTCGCTATAGAAAACCCAGATTCCTTAACCGTAAGCGCCCAGAGGGATGGCTACCCCCTAGTTTAGAACACAGGATTTTGACTACTCAAACCTGGGTTAAGCGATTGATTAAGTTTTGCCCAGTAAATGAGATTTGGGTTGAAAGAGTTAAGTTTGACACCCAAAAAATGCAAAATCCTGAAATTAGTGGAGTTGAGTACCAACAGGGGGAACTAGCTGGTTACGAGGTCAGAGAGTATTTGCTTGAAAAATGGGGGAGGGAATGCACTTATTGTGGCAAGCAAAATGTACCCTTACAGGTTGAGCATATCCATCCAAAATCAAAAGGAGGAAGCGATCGCGTAAGTAATCTTTGTTTAGCTTGCGAAAAATGCAATCAACGAAAAAGTGACAAACCTATAGAGGTTTTCCTAAAAAAGAAGCCGAGCTTGCTCCAAAAGATTAAAGTCAAAGCTAAACTACCATTGAAGGATGCGGCGGCGGTTAACACAACTCGCAACAAGTTAGTGAAAGTACTCCGAAACGCCAGACCTGTAGTAATTGGGACGGGAGCACAAACTAAGTACAACCGGACGAAGCTAAGACTACCTAAACAGCACTGGATTGATGCTGCTTGTGTTGGAGACATTGAGACCCTAATGTTGAAAACCTCTCAGCCACTATTGGCAACCTGTAAAGGGCAGGGTAGCAGACAAAAAGCAGCACTCAATAAATACGGTTACCCCATTAGACACAACCCATTAAGACCGATTAAAGGTTGGGCTACCGGAGATATAGCTAGGCACCAAAAATTAGGAATAGGCAAGGTTACTCCCAGAAGCAAAGGAAGTTTTGGATTTACCCCGTTAGGAATGAAGGGGTACAAGAGCTGTAAACCTCAAGATATATCGGCGATACACCGAAAAGATGGATACACTTACAGCTTTTGCCAGTAAATACCGGAACTTGCCAAGTAATAGTTGCTCTAGATTCACCTGCAGGAGAAATTGGGATTGTTGAAAAGTTAGCTAAAATTGATAGCGCTGTGCTATAAATCTCGGCAAGAGACATAGTGATACCAAGGCTTGGGTGGGCTAGTGGTATCGGTAGGGAAAGAGGTGAGAATGATCTTACCATCCGGACCAATCATCCAGCCTTGAGCTTCCACAATCCGTTTTGGCTTAGAATTCTGTGGAATAAAATTCTGTTCGGTCGAGGGAGCTAAGGTCTGATTCTTATCAAGATTGTGATCAATTTCAGTAAGGGTTTGATCATCTAGAGTCACCCAATCAGCAATGATGGTTTGACCGATAATCGGGTCGAGGGGACTAGCCGGAATGCCACCTCGTCCAGTAACAATAAATTCACCAAGTTCATCTACCGAGACTTTCCCACTTCTCGGACAGCTAGCAACAATGAGTGATGATGGGTCAGTTAAATTAATTGGTAGTTGATCTAATCCCCGAGAAGGGTCAAGATTGCCCGTATTGATGGTCACTATTCCTTGTGGACCAGAGTCAGAACTGGCATCAATATCATTAGTGCGATTTCCATCAATGGCTTCGCGCTCCTCAATCAAACGGACATCTTCGGCATTAATGGTGATCTCACCACCTTTTCCCTGTTCAGCTTTGGCAATGATATCGCTACCATTAGGACCAGTTGGGGGAAAGGCAATTAAGACGTCGGTATCAATATCAATATTGCCACCCGTAGCTTCTTCAGAAGCCTCTGCGGAGATTAGGCTTTCGTTGAGCATCACTATCGATTCTGATACGTCTAGTGTGATATTCGCTCCATCTTCCCCTCCACTCAGTTGAGTTTCAGCTAAAAGTGTGCCGTTGTCAAGCAACAGGGAATTAGCTTTAATGTCCAGATTTCCTGCTATCCCTTTCTCACTTTTGACTGTTATTTCCCCTTCATCCTCAACTTTGAGGGCATCAGTATTGATTGTGATATCGCTGGCTTGACCGATAGCTTTCTCTTTAGCAGCGCTGGAAATGACTCCACCATTAACAGTTAGTGTATTGGTGGTTAAATCTATAGGTCCACCGTTACCATTACTATTGGTGCTAGCATCTAAGGCTCCGCCATCAGTCACAGCAATTGAGTTAGCGTTAATTTTAATCTTACCACCGTTGCCCTGTGTTGACCTAAGATCCACACCAGTCAAGATCTGACTAGGTTGGTCATTAATGCCCACTCCGTCTATTAAAACCTGATCATCAACCGTAATGATCACATTGCCACCATTTCCCTTCTCTTGAGTACCAGATTGTAACCTAGCACCTCCAGTAATCGCCAATGAACCTTCTTTAACTTTGATCTTGATATCGCCACCATTGCCATCGCCATTACTTCTAACATTACTAAATATGCCAGTAGTGATTGACCTGGTTTTGTCCACTCCGTCAAGTAAAACCACTCCGTCAACTAAAACGCGATCGCGAGCTTTGATTTCCACATCACCCCCGTTTCCTTTGCCACGGGTTTCGGAATTTATCACAGCACCGTTGGTAAACGAAACTGACCGACCTTCAATCAATACGTTGCCACCGTCGCCCTCTGCTGTTTGTCTAACTCGAGTGAATATAATACTTGAAAAGCTTGACACCTTATTATTCCTGTTTTTATTTCTGAATATTAAAGCGCCATCAAAGATAACGTCATCCTCAGCAATAATTGATATGTTGCCAGCCTTTCCTTTGTCATATATTTCAGCACTTATTTGACCGCCATTGGTCACAAAAACTGACTTTCCCTTTATGGTGATGTCGCCACCATTACCTATAGCTTGTGGTTTGTTGCGAAACCTTGGGTTTTCTCTATCTCGACCGACCCGAGAGCGCAACCCGCTGGCTAGTGTCAGATCACTGTTTACCCCGTCAATGGTAACTGTATCGCGAGCTGTTATAGTTATATTGCCCGCATCTCCTATTCCCAGGGTGTCAGCTACGAGTCTAGCACCATTGCTGATAGTGACTGATTCGGCATCAATCGATATATCTCCTGCGCTGCCGATTACGGAAAAATCCACTTCGGTCAGAATCGAGTTACTGTTCTGGTCAACGATAACTTGGTCATCAGCAATAATTGTTACATCTCCACCATTTCCCTGTCCTTTGATCCTCGACTGCAAGAAAGCATCATTCATAAACAAAGAGCCTGTGGTCATGGAAATACCACCACTATTACCGATAGCGTCTTGTTCTATGTTGTTGAAAATTCCAGTAGTGTTAGGATTTTCCGGTTTCCCTTCAAAGGTGACTGTATCATCAGCAACAATAGTCACTTTCCCTGCATCAGCTTGACCAAAGGTACTGGTTTCGATCTGAGCACCGTTTTTGGCAGAGAGTGAGCCAGTATCAATAGTGATATCCCCACCCTTTTCTGTTCCGAAGGTGTTGCTAATAATGAAACTGTTGTCAAGGGATAGTTGATCATTTGTAACCACGGTAATATCCCCTGCTTTACCAGAAGCGGAAGAGGCATCAATGCGTCCGCTTATTTCAATGGGGCCCCGATAATCAATCAAGACCTCACCACCATTCCCTGAAAACCTCTGGTTACTCGTATCATTCATAAGCTTCTTATTGACTACCTTGGCTATGGTGCCGTCACCAGTTAGAAGTGAACTAATTTTCAGGGTTTCACTCACTAACGATGGATTAGCTTGATACTGATTGGTTAACAATACTAGTCCATTGGGAGCATTAATCGAGATGTCACCAATTTCTATATCTGCACTAGTAGCACCAGTCCCAAAGTTAGAGCCTAAGTTTCCACTATCGGTATTTCCTGGAAAACCCGCCAGTAATGTCCAATCTATGCCAGCACGGATATCTAGGGTAGGTTGGTTACTGCCATCTATCACTACCGATGTTCTCGCTTCGTCGGACAAGGTCACATTAGCCAGACTAGCTAAGAAGGGATTGGAGTTATCGGGGCTAATCGCATTATCAGCGGTATCGGTAGAGTTAATTTCGATGTCCCCAACGGTAACACTACCTCCTGCCAAAATATGGAGTGATGCTCCGGTATAGTTTCCTAAACTGACATCCCCATTGGCCAGAATTATCGGATCATGGGGACTGACTAAATTTCCCGGTAGCCCATCCAACTGTTCGATACTGACACTGCCGCCAGCGGAATAGTAAGCATTCCCAGCGATAGGATTATGCGATTGCAACCGTAAATCAGAACCAGCAAATAAACCACTTAGGACATGGTTATGGGCAGCAATATCAATTGACTGATTGCCCTGAATTAGCAGCAAGCCACCTGCTGACAACCTAAAGGGTTGCGCTACACTATCCCTAATCGTGACTGTATCTTCTGCGAACAGAGTTAAATCCCTAGCAGCTTCCAGTTGACCTTGTAAATCCAGATGGCCAGCGGCTAGGGTTAAATCTTGTCCTACTGCTAAATTCCCAGCATTTGTAATTGTGCTCCTCGGGTCATATTTGCCATACTGCAATCCTGGGGTGATATTAATGGTTAACAGTGGCGGGGCTTCTGGTGATGTGGCACTAAACTCCTGGCCATCACCAAATACCAAACTATTGGCAGTAGAGGCGAAAAAGGAACCAGCTACATCTAATCTCGCCTGATCTCCAAACACAATACCATTGGGATTGAGTAAAAACAGATTCGCTGGCCCATCTACTCCCAAAGTGCCTAAAATATTGGATAGATTACTTCCGGTTACCCGTGTTAAAATCCTCTGAATCCCAGAGGGATTAGCAAAATAAACTCGTTGTAGTTCTCCTACATTAAATTCAGCAAAACTATGGAACAAATTCTCCCCACGAGTTGCTCCCCCTTCAATTAAATCTGCCAGCGCCCCCTTGACCTCTACATTAGGAGTTACCCTTGACGCTTCATTTCCCAAGCTGCCATCGGGAGTAAGTTCAGCTACAACTGGAGCAGAAAACCCCCAAGCAAAACATCCGGTTAGGCAAATTATCCTTAATTCTAAAAATGCACCAACAGCCATAAGCATCCTAACCAATAAAATCGGATTATTGGGAAATTATATAACAGATTTTAAATTAGGATCATCAAAACAATTTGAACTTAACTAATCTTAATTAGTAGGTAAATTATTAAGTAAATCATTAGGTAAATCATTAGGTAAATTATTAGGTGGGAATCCAACAGGACTTAAGCCGCCAAACAGTTTTACTAAGGAATAAGATAAGTAAGTACGTAAGCATATGCGCTACAGATGGTGCTACTTGAGGTGCCGTCAGCCGTCAGTGGTCAGTAGTCAGTGGTCAGTGGTCAGCTTATTTTATTCAAAAACACCGATCTAGTAGGATGGCACAGTCTTCGACGCATCGGACCTAAGCCATAAGCACCTCAAGTAGCGTGCGCGTAGCGCATAAGCTGATAGCACCTCAAGTAGCGTGCGCTAATCGCTGACCGCTGATAGCTGATAGCTTAAGTAAGTACTACCATTAGAGGACTAATAGAGCACTAACTATGGGCAATACCTTTGGACATTTGTTTCGGATCACGACATTTGGAGAATCCCACGGGGGTGGGGTTGGGGTAGTCATTGATGGCTGTCCACCGCGACTGGAAATTTCTGCGGCAGAAATTCAGGTAGAACTAGACCGCAGGCGTCCGGGTCAGAGTAAGATTACTACTCCTCGTAAAGAAACCGATACCTGTGAAATTGTTTCGGGAGTATTTCAGGGCAAAACCCTGGGCACACCAATTATGATAATGGTGCGCAATAAAGACACTAGGCCCCAAGACTATAGCGAGATGCAAAAAACGTATCGGCCTTCCCATGCTGATGCTACCTATGATGCTAAGTATGGCATTCGTAACTGGCAGGGGGGAGGACGTTCCTCAGCCCGGGAAACCATCGGGCGAGTGGCAGCGGGTGCGATCGCAAAAAAAATTCTCCGGCAAGCTACTGGTGTAGAAGTCATTGGCTACGTCAAGCGTATCAAAACCTTAGAAGGTATCGTAGACTCCAACACCGTCACTCAAGACCAGGTAGAAAGTAATATTGTTCGTTGCCCTGATTCCGAATGTGCTCAACGGATGATTGAGCTCATTGAAGAAACTGGACGTAGCGGTGATTCCGTTGGGGGTGTAGTAGAGTGTGTGGCTCGCCATATACCCAAAGGCTTGGGAGAGCCAGTATTTGATAAGCTAGAAGCCGATTTAGCCAAAGGGGTGATGTCCCTACCAGCTAGTAAAGGTTTTGAGATTGGCTCTGGCTTTGGGGGCACTGTACTTACCGGCAGTGAGCATAATGATGAATTTTACACAGACGAAACCGGTGCAGTGCGCACGGTTACCAATCGCTCCGGTGGGGTTCAAGGTGGCATTAGTAACGGCGAGACTATTATTATTAGAGTAGCGTTTAAACCCACTGCTACCATCCGCAAAGAACAACGTACTGTCACCAGTACTGGTGAAGAAACCATTCTAGCTGCTAAAGGACGTCACGACCCTTGTGTCTTACCCAGGGCCGTACCTATGGTAGAAGCAATGGTTGCTTTGGTATTGTGCGATCACCTGTTGCGTCATCAGGGTCAGTGCGGTACTTTGAAGCATTAACTTACCAATGAAGACAAGCACTTCCTCCGAGTTTTCGGTTAAATTTTGGGGAGTCCGAGGCAGTATACCTAGCCCTGGACGGGAGACAATTCAATATGGCGGCAATACGTCTTGTGTAGAGATGCAAGTGGCTGGGTTACGCCTGATTTTTGATGGCGGTACTGGCTTGCGGTTGTTGGGAAAAAGCCTTAAGCAGCAGTTACCCATTGAAGCTTATTGGTTTTTTACTCACTACCACTGGGATCATATTCAAGGCGTGCCATTTTTCATTCCAGCCTTTGTGGAAGGGAACATTTTACATATTTATGGCGCACCTCCCCCCGGGGATTGCATGGAGCAACACTTCAAGGAGCGGGTGTTACACTTGAATGCTCCAGTTCCTACTAACAAAGTAAAGGCAGATTTGAAGTTCTATGACTTAGAACTAGGTCATAACACTGTCACCATAGACGATATTACCATAGAAACTGCTCCTTTGAATCATCCTAATGGTGCTATAGGCTATCGCGTAAGCTGGCAAGGGCATTCCGTGTGCTACTGCACCGATACAGAACATTTTCCTGACCGCCTTGATCAAAATGTGGTGTATCTAGCCCGTGATGCTGATGTATTAATATACGATGCTATGTATACCGATGAAGAATACCACAACCCCAAATCTCCCAAGGTAGGTTGGGGACATTCCACCTGGCAGGAAGGGGTGAAGCTGGTAAAAGCTGCTGGTGTTAAGAAACTGGCTATCTTCCACCACGAACCTAATCACTGTGATGATTTTCTCGACAAGCTGGCAGTGGAAGTTAAAGAAGTGTTTGATGGCGCGTTTATAGTCAAAGAAGGGATGATTGTTACGGTCAAGTAATGGTGAAGGGTTCAGGTTGAAGGTTTGATGTTGAAGGTTGAAAGTTTAAGTGTTGAAGGTTTAAGGTTTAAGGTTTAAGGTTTAAAGTTGAAGTGTTGAAGGGTTAAGGTTTAACGTTGTTGATCATTATTTGTCTACCGGAAAAGCATAGATGCCCAGATGGTTAGCAATTGCCCGTTGGCGCGTAGGCATACGGGTCTGAATCGGTGAATTTAACACCCGTAGCTTATTGTTATTTGCTACTACCAGAGTGGTGGAACCACCCCCATCCAAATTGAGGGCGCTATCGGCTCCTAATTCTTGAATAATAGTAGTCAATTCAGCCAAAGTAACCCCTTCGCTGTAAAAGCGCTGGCGACCATCAACAATAATTAACCACAAAGTTTTGCCTGATTTATCAATAGCGACAGCAGTGCGGGGATACAATAGTTTCTCATCTGTATTATCTCCCAATACTGCTGGCTTCCCTTCTTTTAGTAAAATTTCTCTACCGGCTATTCCCTCAGATGTCCCTAGAGGACAACGGTTTTGATAGATTTGAGCCTGGAGAAGCTTTGAAATACAAAGCACTGAATAATTTTTTGATTTTGGTGGAGCATAGGATTTACCCTCAGAGATAACTTGCCCTTCTACTCTGACCGGATCACCAGGTTTAGGATAGGAGTCCGGTGGATACTCCCGAAAAGGATAAAAGAAACTACCGTTGATAGCTAATTGTAAGTTAAACTCTCGCACAAATTCCGAGGTAGTCCGGGCAGCAAATTCGTTTTTATTGATGGTATTTCCTGGTGTTACTAATAGTTTAATTCCTGGTGCGGTTAGGTCTATAGTAACAATATGTACCATCAGGGTACGGGGAGATTTGCGAGCATCTCTTTGATACACAATGCCTGGGAAAAGTTGTTGCTGCTTGTCGGTGGGAAGCGGACGCTTGAGCAGTAATGTGCCATAGATCAAAAGTGGCACGCTCACAATACTGATGCTAGTTGTAAGCAGAATTCGCTTTACTCTAGTTATATTTAATTTTTTCATGCTCTAAGCTAGAGTGCATTTAAACTATATATTAATGGGTTTGATTTATACTATATTTTGGTATAAAATAGCTATAACAATCCTCAATTAATAGTGATATTTTTTTGCCTACTCCCTACTCCCTATTCCCTATTCCCTATTCCCTATTCCCTACTCCCTACTCCCTACTTCCTACTCCCTACTCCCTACTCCCTATTCTCTAATGGTAAAGCATAAATTCCCAGATGGTTGGCAACTGGACGTTGGCGCGTAGGAATACGGGTCTGAATCGGTGAATTTAACACCCGTAGCTTAGTATTATTTGCTACTACCAGAGTGCTTGAACCACCCCCATCCAAATTAAGGGCGCTATCGGCTCCTAATTCTTGAATAATCTTAGTCAACTCAGCCAAGCTAACTCCTTCGCTGTAAAATTTCTGGCGACCATCAACAATAATTAACCACAAGGTTTTGCCTGATTTATCAATAGCGACAGCAGTGCGGGGAGAAAATAAATTCTCACCGCCACGACCTCCCAATACTGCTGGCTTTCCTTCTTTTAGTAAAATTTCTCTACCGGCTAGTCCCTGAGATGTGCCTATAGGACAACGTTTTTGATAAATTTGAGCGCGGATAAACTTTGAAATACAAAGCACTGAGGAAGTTGCTTTTGGAGGAGCATAGGATTTGCCCTCAGAGATAACTTGGCCTTGTACTATGACCGGATCACCACTTTTAGGATAGGAATTCGGTGGATACTGCCGAAAAGGATAAAAGAAACTACCATTGATAGCTAATTGTAACTTAAACTCCCGCACAAATTTCGAGGTAGTCCGGGCAGTAAATTCATTTTTATCGACTTTATTTCCTGGTGTTACTAACAGTTTAATTCCTGGTGCGGTTAGGTCTATGGTAACAGTATGTACCATCAGCGGACGGGGTGAGTTGCGAGCATCTCTTTGATACACAATGCCTTGGAACAGTTGTTCCTGCTTGTCGCTGCGAAACGGACGCTTGACCAGCAATCCCCCATAGATCAAGACTGGCACGCTCACAATACTGATGCTAGTGGTAAGCAGAATTCCCTTCAGTCTAGTTATAATTATTTTTTTCATGGTACAATAATAAGTTTATGGATAAAATAGCTAAGATTAATCCACCAACTTAACCTACTCGCCTGTCAATGGCAAATTGTCGTGACATTGGTTTAATTGCTGACTTACCGTGGTCGTGTAGGTATCTACCAGATCAGAAATCGACTATGACAGAATCAATTCGCTTCCTCATGTGTCCCCCTGACCACTACGATGTGGATTATGTGATTAATCCCTGGATGGAGGGAAATATTCACAAGTCATCGAGGGATCGCGCTGTAGAACAGTGGCAAAAACTTCACTATGTCATCAAAGAGCATGCCCTAGTCGATTTAGTTTCTCCTCAATCCGGTTGGCCAGATATGGTATTTACAGCCAATGCGGGATTAGTCTTGGGCAAGAATGTGGTGCTTAGCCGCTTCCTCCACAAAGAGCGCCAGGGGGAAGAACCTTATTTCAAGCAATGGTTTGATGACAATGGCTACACTGTCTATGAACTTCCTCAAGACTTACCGTTTGAAGGAGCTGGGGATGCTCTGCTAGACCGGGAAGGGCGTTGGCTGTGGGCTGGCTATGGCTTCCGCTCAGAACTTGATTCCCATCCATACCTTGCTAAATGGTTAGATATTGAAGTTGTGTCCCTGCGGTTAATGGATCAACGCTTCTATCACTTGGACACTTGCTTCTGTCCCCTGAGTGGTGGCTATTTACTCTACTATCCCCCAGCATTTGATTCCTATTCCAACCGCTTAATCGAAATGCGGGTACCACCGGAAAAACGAATTGCAATCACAGAAGCTGATGCAGTGAACTTTGCTTGCAATGCGGTCAATATTGATCAACTTGTAGTGATGAACAAAGCTAGCGATCGCCTTAAAGATCGGCTCAGTCAAGCTGGGTTTGAGGTGATTGAAACCCCCTTGACGGAATTTATGAAAGCTGGTGGTGCTGCTAAATGCCTAACCTTACGGGTAACTGAACCAGTCCGCAGTGAAATCCATGGCAATCAACCGGTTGAAAGTCGCATTATTCGTTTGGAAGGTCATTTGCTTGATTCTGGTATCATCAGCCGTGCCTTGGATTTAATTGTAGGAGGTGGGGGTAGCTTCCAGGTACTTAACTTCGACCTAGGAACACAGCGGCAAAGCACCTCTAATGCTGAACTGAAAGTCTCTGCACCAGATCATGAGGTGATGGCAGAGATTATGACTAAGCTGATTGATCTAGGAGCTGTCACTCCTGCCCAAGAGGTGTGTGATGCTAACTTGGAACCTGTTACTCAAGCAGGGGTTGCTCCCGATGACTTTTATGTTACTACGATTTATCCTACAGAAGTACGGGTTAATTGTGAGTGGGTTAAGGTACAAAATCAACGCATGGATGGTGCGATCGCAGTAACTGAAACCCCAGACGGTGTCATCGCTCGTTGTAAACTGGTGCGGGATTTGGAAGTTGGAGAACAGGTGATCTTGGGAGTAGAAGGAATCCGGACGGTGCGCAAAACTCAATCCCGTGAACAACGCAATCAGCAAGAATTTAGTTTTATGGCATCTGGGGTCTCTAGTGAGCGCCGGGTAGAATTAGTAGTGGAACAAATTGCCTGGGAGCTGCGCCAAATCCGAGACCAAGGGGGCAGAGTAGTAGTGACAGCAGGACCTGTGGTAATTCACACTGGCGGTAGTGAACATTTATCCCGTTTGATTCGACAAGGGTATGTTCAGGCGCTGTTAGGGGGAAATGCGATCGCAGTTCACGACATCGAGCAATCCCTGATGGGAACCTCCTTGGGTGTGGATATGAAACGAGGAGTAGTTGTCCATGGTGGACACCGCCACCATCTCAAAGTCATCAATGCTATCCGTCGCTGCGGTAGCATTGCCCAAGCGGTAGAACAGGGTGTATTAACTAAAGGGGTGATGTATGAGTGCGTCCGCAATCACGTACCATTTGTCCTAGCCGGTTCGATCCGAGATGATGGTCCTCTGCCAGATACCCAGATGGATTTGATTAAAGCACAGCAAGAGTATGCCAAGTTATTGGAAGGGACAGATATGATCTTGATGCTGTCTACTATGCTTCATTCTATTGGCGTGGGCAATATGACTCCAGCCGGAGTGAAGATGGTCTGTGTGGATATTAACCCCGCCGTAGTGACAAAATTAAGCGATCGCGGTTCAGTAGAATCTGTTGGTGTTGTCACTGATGTCGGTTTATTCCTTAGCCTGTTAGTGCAGCAGTTAGATAAGTTAACCAGTCCTTATCTAGTCAAGTAATTAGTTTAACTGTTGAAGAATTAAGAATTAAGAATTAAGAATTAAGAATTCTACATTCTACATTCTACATTCTACATTCTTAATTCTACATTCTTCATTCTACATTCTTCATTGATTACTAAATTATTAACTTGCTTTATAATCGATAGTTTCATTGTCACTAGGAACCAAAACCCAGTCTGAGAGTCTTAGTTTCTGATAAGTTGCCCAGCCTTTAGAACCGCCAGGTACTGGGTAATCTGGGACAGCATATTGGGGAAAAGCTGTGTACGGACGCCAAGCCTCATAAGGGGAAGTCCGCAAGTGCAACATTTTATGTTCATTACTACCAAAGCTCGATAACCAGCACATTTGTTTTACCATGGGATACTCCTTGATTGTGAATTAAAGCTAGAGAGCGTTGGTTAACTGAGCATTTGAACAGTAAGTAGGTGAGAAATTACTCTGAATTGCTGAGTTGCTGAATTCATCGATAATTTAGCAATTCAGTCATGTTAAATGTATTTCTTGCTACCTACGTGATGCACTTAATAATGTTATGCTGTCTCAGCCACCTTGACTCTAACTGGTGTGTTTATTGTTTCTTCAGTAATTTAGCTGTGGATTCCGGAGAATTGGGTTAAGCTAATCGGAATTTAAATGGAAAATTTTCCGTATTAAGCAAAAGTAAGCATTAAGCCCTCAGCGGTCAGCCCTCAGCGGTCAGCCCTCAGGTATCATGCATAAAATCAACCCAGCGTAGCGTGCGCCTATGGGCAATAAATTAAACGAATGCTTACCAAGGCCAAGCTGATAGCTGATAGCTGATAGCTGAACGCGCACGCGTGTGCGTAGCACATAAGCTTACTTCCATACCTTGCTCCCTGAGCTTACTCACTCCAAGGTGGAGGATCTCCGATTAAACTTTGTTTAACGAAATTCCTGAAATGAATTTCACGAATTGACATCTGTCTATAGAGCTCGCACAGCAGATTCTTTGCTTGTTCAAGGTCAAGATTTTGAATTTGCGTCTCAAACACCTTAAGATTGAACTCCTGTTCTAGGGAAAATTCTATTGGTTGATGTTTTTCCATGATGATTTGACTCCTATAAATTTCCAGAAATTAGGGATTGGTTAGAACCCATTACCCACGTTAATTACGAGTGGGTAGCTTGACGCCTTAATTACTTATCACCTTGAGTTGGGATTTTTCTGCAAGGATTAGTGTAAATAGGCTTTCTACTAGTTATGATGGCAAATTTTACGAGACTTTACAGTACCCTTGCGGGTACTTTGTATCCCACCCACACCTATCCTTAACTATCACATCGGTAAAGCAACCAGAAAATGCGATGTTCCTTTGGAACCGCTTTCGGCAAAGCCGACGCTGCGCGAACGCGATTGACCGTAGGTCACGCTACGCGATGAAGCGAAGCTTCCGCGCTTGTGCGATTGACCGTAGGTCACGCTACGCGAACGCGCTTCAGGGGATATCCAGAGAAGCCGGAGCCCCAAATCGTCAGTAAAAATACTTAGCGGTATCTGAGTTCTGATTGCTATATCGATAGTTTCAGAATAATTGGCAGACAAGAGTAGAATGCCTCAGTATTGATCTCAGTTTTTTGTATCAGTTGTTTCAGTTATATGATCTAAATAGATATGTTCAAGGTAAGTTTATGCCAGTTATAGAAGTTAAAACCTATGTAGAGTATCGGGACAGTCAATAACTCACCGCTAAGTCCTATGGGACTATAGCGGGAGCTTGTAGAAGCTCATAGTTGACCAGACTAAGACTTGATAATGGTCTACGTTATTTGAGTCATAACACCTGTAGGTGCGTGCCAGCCTTCAGCTCTGTTGTTAACAATTAAACATCTGTAGAGAGTTAAGGAAGTGTTGTTAACCTAAAAAGCTCTTATAACATTGTCAAGGCAAACTTTACCCACGTTGTGGAGTGTTCAAAGTAATGCGAGTTTTCGTTTTAGATCAAGATAAAAAAACTCTGGATCCATGTCACCCGGCACGAGCTAGAGAACTACTCAAGAAAGGAAGGGCTAAAGTATTTAAGCGCTATCCATTCACTATTATCATGCAGGATAGGAGTGTTGATAATTCTGTAACTCATCCACACAGAATCAAAATAGACCCTGGTTCAAAAACAACCGGAATAGCTGTCATTCAAGAACAGACTGGACGGGTGACAGGTGCATTAGAAATTAACCATCGAGGACAAAACATCAAGAATTCTTTGGAGTCCAGAAGAGCCTTAAGGCGAGGTAGAAGAAGCAGGCAAACTCGTTACCGTAAACCTCGATTTCTCAACCGCAGACGCCCAGAAGGGTGGCTGCCTTCGTCACTAATGAGTCGAATATTTAATATTGAGACCTGGGTGAGACGACTGAGGAAGTTGTGTCCAGTGACTGCAATATCTCAAGAGTTAGTGCGGTTTGACACTCAAAAAATGCAAAATCCAGAAGTGTCAGGAGTTGAATATCAATATGGCGAGCTGTATGGGTTTGAGGTTAAAGAGTACCTTCTTGTTAAATGGGGACACAGTTGTGTCTACTGTGGTGCCATTAATACGCCTTTAGAAGTTGAGCACATTGTTCCAAAATCAAAAGGCGGCAGTAATCGAGTCAGCAATCTAACTCTTGCTTGTCGGTGTTGTAATCAGAGAAAAGGCAACGACCCGATTGAGAAATTTTTAAAGAAAAAACCAACAATTCTCAAAAAAGTATTAACTAAAGCAAAAACCCCTTTGAAAGATGCCGCAGCCGTCAACTCAACCCGTTGGGAATTATGGAGAAGACTAAAATTAACTGGATTACCCGTCGAGACAGGTTCGGGTGGATTGACTAAGTTTAATCGTAAGACTAGGGGTCTCGAAAAAGCTCACTGGATCGATGCTGCTTGTGTAGGTAAAACTACCCCTGGGAAAATTTTACTAAACGGAATAAAACCACTGACAGTAACAGCTAAAGGTCATGGTGTTCGTCAAAGATGCCGACCCAATAAATACGGGTTCCCAAAAGCTCATGCTCCTTCTGCTAAGTTTTTTAAAGGTTTTCAGACAGGAGATATCGTCAAAGCTAACATAAAAAAAGGAAAATATGCCGGGCAGTATACAGGTCGGATAGCTATTCGTTATCGTCCAAGTTTTGTACTAATGGTTCCTGAGAGAAAGATCGATGTTCATCCAAAATATCTAAAAACAATATTTAAGGCTGACGGCTATGAGTATGCGTCTAATTAATAACGATTCGCTATCGCTGGCCGTAGGCCACGCTACGCGAACAATTTATTGACCTGCGGGAATTCCCCGGAGACGAAACCTGTTTATTGTGGAGCCTTTAGAGTCAGTGGGCTATGCAGATGCATGGTTAAATCTTTTTTAATAAGGCGACCCTATCTTACGGTAACTTTAAACCCGCTAAAACTAACGTTTATAACGGGAGTCCCCTTCCCGTATTTAGATGGTTACATCGATTGCAGGCACACGAATTTCTCTCGACTCGGTTGTGTATACTTTCCGCAACGGATTATCACCGGAAAGTATTGTCCAATCTTTCCCACTGTTGACCCTTGAACAGGTTTACGGAGCGATCGCTTTCTACTTAGCTAATCCTGATCAGATTGATACTTACCTCGCTGTCGAAGAGGAAGAGTTTGATGCCATGCCTCAACCATTACAAAGCACTGATCCGTCTCTGTATAACAAACTTAGGTCACGATTAGTTTTTCCCCTCAGTAATCGTGATTTTCCCTAGTGCATTACTCCACAGTAGCCAACCATTCCGTAATCCCATCTGCGATCGCATTAGCCAATTGCCTTTGTTCTTGGGAATTGCTAATCCATTCAAATTCCACTGGATGAATCATAAATCCCAATTCCAACAGCACCGAAGGAGCTTTGTGAGGACGGGTTAGGGCGAGATTATTCCAAAATACTCCGTAGGATGGACGCCGGAGCTTTTGGACTAAATAATTATGCAAAAACACTGATAAATCGTGGGCTTGGGCATGATACCAAAACATTCCGATCCCAGCAGTATTAATGGCATCACCATCATCTGGTAACGCATTATAATGGATAGAAAGGGCAATAGTTGGTTCTAGTTCGTGAATCATATCCATCCGGTCTCGTAATGACACATCCTTGTCAGTTTCCCGTGTCATATATACCGTTGCTCCCCGTTGTACCAATTCCTTTTGCAACAATTTCGAGACTACTAAATTAACATCCTTTTCTGGATACCCATTCGGTCCCCTAGCTCCTTTTTCTGCTCCCCCATGTCCGGGATCAAGCAGTATCTTAATTCCTGCTAACCGTTGAGTGGATAGACCCAGTATTCCTCTACTGCTCAAGTTTGGTGGATGTCTCAGAGACAGAATGAGAGTAGTGCCTTCATACCTCAAGTCATACCCCCACTGCTGCTCAGATTTGAGTCTAAAATTATACTGCACCCGGTCTGGAGTCACTTGGTACCAGTCTAGGCGCTTAATCACTGGGTCATCATTTAGGAAAATCGTATCCGTTTGAGCGGTTAGATTATGTAGCGTTAGGGTAAAGGTTTTATCGGACTGCTGCACACTCACTGGTACTGGTATCTCTAGGGGAAAGAGAATTTCTGTTGCTCCAGGTACCTGTCGGGAAGTAATACTGCGAATAATCGACTTCGGGGGAGTTGCACCAGCAATCACCTTGGTTTCCTTCTGGCGAATCCAAGCACCATAATCAAGACGTAACCAGTCTCCTTGTTTACCAGTAACTGCTGCTCTAGTTCCCTTTGGTAGAGGAGTTAAGCGAGAATAGCTAGTACTCGGTCCAGTGCGGGCAACCCCAGCCTCCTCTATTACCTCTATCACCTCTAAGCGGTTAGGAGATAGAATTTCCACTGTACCTGTACCCCGCTGACTGACTCTCTCGCCATTGAAATTTAGTTGAAACACAGGGTTGCCAAAATTTCCAACCTGTGATACCAAAGCGCATCCCTCGTAGTTATTAATGACTGCACGAGGTGTAGGTTGGTTTTGACCAGTCAATACAGCAAAATTGGAGGGAAGTTGGGCATCTTGGGATTGAGGGAGTAAGGAAATCTGTTGATTGCCCAGGGTGACGGAAACCCTAGCACGAGGGGATGCGATCGCACCAAAACAAATCTGTTCTCCAGGTAATCTAGCAATATCTGCTGCTGGGGTCAGGGAATCTTTCGCAAATCCCAAACCTGCTGGTAACTCTGGTTCAGTAGACAGTCGAGTTACCGTAACTTGAATTTCCTGGTTTAGATAGCGCAAGGTAAACCGATTTTCTCCCAGCTGCAAAGGGAAACTAGGAGCAAAATTCCCACTTTGGCTACGGGGGATAGGTTTACCATTGACCAGCACCTGTGAAGTAGGGGCTGCAGTACCAATCAAGAAAATTTGCTCTGCAGTAGTTTTATGCTCACGGGGGGGATAGGCCAGGAAAAGGGGTTGCTCAGCCGAAACAGGTAAAACAAGTAATGTAATCACAGAAGCTAGTATTGCCCAACTCAGGATTTTTTGCATGCTTTCTCGTCAACAGCAGGATAGGTTACCATTGACACTCCCCGGCCTTGTATAAGCGGGGATTCCTAGATCAACGAGCCGCCTTAAACCGCCGTATTCCTATTTTTGACGCCGCCAAAAACAGGACAGTACTTAAACCAAAAACCCGTATTGACCAAGTTCTTAGTCAACTTACGACAGACCCAGAGGGCGATTCTCCCTAGGCGTTTAGTTACTTAATAGGAAGTGCATGTGCATAGTCCGTTTCCCTTCCTTTTCACTCGGTTCCGGTGTGCCCCACCGTACCGTTTTTTTTTCTCAAAGCGTGATTTTTCTGGGTTCACACACCAATTGGTAGTTGATGATTGGGTTTTTAAGGAGGATTTTCCCTACCCTCCGGGCATTACTACTTTAAGGTCAATAAGTTACGGGTCTCTCTCCCGGCTCACCCTCGGTTTTTCAGCCTTTACCCTATATTCTCAGTATACTCTGGCGCTATATAAGTGTCAACCTTTTACTGAAAGATTTTTTAGGCGACTTTAGTCGCGCTTGTTTCTTCATCCCCGGTTTAAAAACACGGGGATGAAGACTTGTACGGATCCTAGTAATTAGCCCAATCTTACCAGGACTATCCCAATCTGATTTAACCTGAGTGCGAGATCAACAACTATCGTCCCATTGACGAGTCTCTAGTCAAAGAGTGTTTAGTCTCTAGTCAGAGTAATTGATTTTCCAGGAATTTTTCACCAGAATTTGCGAAATAATCCACCAATCCTTCTGTATACTCCCACTAACCTTGCTCAATTATTCTTTGGGGAGATCAGCAGGGTAAACGTATGTTATTTTGAAATGCCTACTGGATATAAGATTGATAAAATAAGTATTTTTGCTTATTAATTGTTAAATCTTTGTTAGGTGCCCTTTCCGCATCTAATTATTAAATTCGCCACGGGTCGCACCTCTTGATGCAGTTGCTCATGGGGTAAACCCCCAAGACCGCACTGCATCGCTTCTGAGTAAGGTTTCTATAATTTAGATCTGTGTGCCCTGGGGAGATTCAGAGTCTCTGGTGCTAGGCATCGATTGATTTAGTGGTAGACTCCATACATTAACTAATAATTTTAACCGTTTCACCTCCAACAGTGTAAAATTCTAGTGTAAAATTCTAAGGCATCTTATATAGCAATTCTTGCTTATAGCAATTCTTGCTGCCATATACTTTAGTGTTGCCCAGGTAAATCCTGGTTTCTATATTTGGATGGCTCTACCCCTTAGATTTTCCTATACCATCATGGTAGGAATTCCAAGTTATATGGAAAGAATCAATTAGATGTGGGCCTAGAGCAAGTATTATTCTCTCACTAAATTACCCACTCATGCAATTTGTTAATGGTTTACATTTCCGTAATTTGCGCGGTGATGTCTTTGGTGGTCTGACTGCTGCAATTGTCGCACTACCATTAGCTCTAGCTTTCGGAGTATCCTCCGGTGCTGGGGCAATTCATGGTCTTTACGGCGCTGTTTTTGTCGGTCTGTTTGCCGCTCTGTTTGGCGGTACTCCCTCTCAGATTTCTGGTCCCACTGGCCCGATGACCGTAGTGATGGCAACGGTGTTTACGGCGCTAGTGGCTAAAAACCCAGATACTGGCCTAGCCATGGCATTCACCGTTGTCATGCTAGGAGGGATATTTCAAATCTTATTTGGGCTGTTGCGGCTGGGGAAATACATTACCCTGATGCCCTACACAGTGATATCTGGCTTTATGTCAGGGATTGGTGTGATCATTCTGCTGTTACAGATTGGTCCATTTTTCGGGCATCCGAGTTCTGCCAATGTGGTACAGTCTGTCCTGGATTTTCCTAGGTTCGTGGCTAATCCCCATTTTGCCGCTACCGGTTTAGCAATCCTGACTCTGGTGATTATGTTTGGATCACCTCGGAGGCTGAATCGATTAATTCCATCCCCCCTACTAGCACTGATAGTCTGTACATTGATATCGGTTGTCTTCTTCGGAGACCTCCCAGACAGCGAGCTCAGACGGATTGGAGAAATCCCCACAGGCTTACCCAAGCTGTATTTGCCAGTCTTCAATTTCAGCCAAATCAAAGACATGATTGGCTATGGTCTAATGTTAGCCACCTTGGGTGCCATCGACTCTCTGTTAACTTCCCTGGTTGCTGATAATATTACCCGTACCCAGCACGACTCTGACCGGGAATTAATTGGTCAGGGTATCGGTAATACGATTGCTGGCTTGTTTGGTGGCCTACCTGGTGCTGGTGCTACCATGCGGACGGTAATCAATGTTCAGGCTGGTGGTCAAACTCCGATTTCAGGCATGATTCATGCCCTAGTGCTGCTGGTGATTGTTGTGGGTGCGGGAAGCCTGACTCAAAGTATTCCCCATGCTGTACTAGCGGGCATCTTGATTAAAGTAGGAATCGATATTATTGACTGGAGCTTCCTCAAACGAGCCCATCAAGTCTCCATCAAGGCAGCAGCATTAATGTATTTAGTGTTATTCATGACTGTATTTGTTGACCTAATTACAGCCGTTGCCGTTGGGGTGTTCATTGCCAACCTGTTGACTGTCAAAAACCTCAGTCAGCTACAGATTGATCAGGTCAAGGAAATTACTGCTCCTGATGATGGTGAAAATAGTTTGAGCTATGAAGAAAAACAGCTTCTGAAACAGGCTCGTGGTCGAATTTTCCTATTCCGTCTCGGCGGGCCAATGAGCTTTGGTGCAGCCAAGGCTATCTCTCAGCGGATGGGGATTGTGGAAAAGTATGATGTCCTGATCTTAGATCTGAGCGATGTTACCTTGTTGGGAGTGACGGCTTCTCTAGCGATAGAGAATATGGTTAAAGAGGCTCGTGGCAAACGTCGTGATGTGTTTATCGTCGGTGGTAGTGATAGGGTTAATCAAAGGCTGGAAAAGTTGAAAATCCTGGAACTATTACCAGCAAGAAACCGAGTTAGCGATCGCATCGAGGCATTAGAGCAAGCAACTGCCTTGATTACGGGAGAGCAATCACATATCAATAGTGATTTAGCCCAGGAAAATCCCATAGAGGTCAATAGCGCTGCCGCTAATTTAGACCAAACTAAACAATAAGTTGGTTTGGTTGTTTGTCAGAATGCAGAATGCAGAATGCAGAATGGTGAATGCAGAATGCAGAATGCAGAATGGTGAATGCAGAATGCAGAATGTAGAATGCAGAATGTAGAATGCAGAATGTAGAATGTAGAATGTAGAATGCAGAATGCAGAATAAAAAAAATTACAATTCTAAATTTTAAATTCGAAATTCTTGTTAATTCTCTAAAAGATTAGTCGGTAACCCATCTATACTCTCAGTATTTTTGGCTTGCCAATACTCGTGAATTCCCTTTTCTCCCTTGTTATTCGCCCACTTGAGCAGAGTTTCCCTCTCTCCTTTTAAGTCATACAAGGGTACACCATAACCACAGGAGGTTTGGGCAGATTCTACATTCAATACAATAATTTGCCTTTCCCCTGGTAGGCTATTGAATAGGGAGTAGACTGTTTCCCATTCCTTATCCCTAGGTCGAATTACCTGACCGTGACCATAAAGGCGGAGAATTAATGGCTTTTCAGTGAAGCTACAAAACATAATTGTCATTCTGCCATTTTCCAGCAAATGAGCAGATGTCTCGTTACCGCTACCGGTTAAATCTAGATAAGCCACTGTTCTACTATCAATACACCGAAAAGTGTTAATACCTTTGGGGGATAGGTTAATACGACCTTGATGGGGAGCTGTGGCTGTAAAAAATATCTTTTGCTCCTCAATAAACTCTCTTAAATCTTGATTGATTTCTGAGTAAAACTTAGCCATAGTTTACCACAGATTACTCTAGTAATATTGTATCATAAAAATACGCAAATAAAACGCGATCACAGTTATCTAATTTATCTAATTTATCTATCAGCTAATGCGTTACGCGCAACTATCGATAATAAGTTATCTGCAAATAACTATACATTAAATTTTATTACCCCGACTCCCAACTCCCAACTCCCAACTCCCGATTCCCGATTCCCGACTCCCGACTCCCGATTCCCGAATCCCTGTTCCCTTTGGTATATTAACCTTGACGCCTTTGGAGTCATACCAGTGTCTAACGAAATAGACGATATTCAGCCTGAGCAACACAACAGTTCTGACGCTCAACTGTCCCCACAACAACAGGGGCAACGACTAAAAGAATTAGCACTAGTCTTTTTTAAATTGGGGACAATTGCCTTTGGTGGCCCAGCTGCTCACATTGCCATCATGGATGATGAAGTAGTGAAGCGACGACAGTGGATGAGTCATGAGAAGCTGCTCGATCTACTGGGAGTTACTAATCTTATTCCAGGCCCTAACTCTACAGAATTAGCGATTCACATCGGTTATGAGCGAGCGGGATGGCGAGGGCTGTTTGTTGCTGGTTCTTGTTTTATCTTGCCAGCAATGGTGATTGTCTGGATCATGGCAGCAATTTATGCCCGTTACCAGAGTGTGCCCCAGGTAGAGTGGCTCCTTTATGGTATCAAACCAGTTATCATCGCCATTGTTTTACAAGCGTTATGGAAGTTGGGAAAAAAAGCAGCAAAAGATATTCCCACCACAGTAGCAGGAGTTGCAGCTACTGTCGCTTTCTTCTTAGGCACCCATGAAATTCTATTACTGCTGTTGGTCGGAGCTGCAGTAATGCTAGTTAAAAACCTTTGGCGTAGAGGAAACAATATCACAGGTGCTTTACTTATACCTTTCTCTAGTGTTTTAGCACAGACCGGTGTACCATCCGCTGCTTCTATATCTTCCGCTAGTGTGTTCTTATTCTTCCTAAAAATTGGCTCCGTTCTATATGGTAGTGGCTATGTGCTGCTGGCGTTTCTACAACAAGATTTAGTAGAGCGCCATCAATGGCTTACTTCCCAACAACTGCTTGATGCGATCGCAATCGGTCAAGTCACTCCCGGTCCTGTGTTTACCACTGCTACCTTTATTGGCTATCTGCTGAATGGAAATGTTGGCGCAGTAGCTGCAACAATTGGAATCTTTTTGCCTGCCTTTGTGTTAGTCGGAATCCTCAATCCTTGGGTGCCCAAGCTACGCCAATCCCCCTGGGCAAGTGGATTCCT
>NZ_JAAHHE010000219.1:0-10632 GCF_010692525.1 Moorena sp. SIO3B2 | reverse complement strand
GCAGCTCCTGGTCCTCCGATACTGATGGCAAAGGCAACACCGCCAATGCTACCGAGTCCAACACCAGCGGATAGGGCAGTTGATAGAGCTTGAAAGGAAGAGATTTCACCGTTTTGGTTGGGTTGCTCGTATTTGCCTAAGGCGATGTCAATGGCGTGTCGAAATCCCCAGATGTTGATGAAGTTCATCCTGAAGGTGAAGAATAGGCTACCACAGACTAGCCACAAGACAATCAGTGGCATACCACCGATGCTAAAGAAGAGTACATTAGATATGCCATTTAAGATTTGGTTAACAATAGCGGTGAGGTTAGTTAGAACCGAGTTGTTTGCTGCTAGAGCTAGAGTGGATGAGTAAAAAAAAATAGGATTTAGTGTCAACGTCTTTTAGCAATACTTCTTTACAAATTTATCAGGACTTATGAAAAACTGGGCATCAAATCTACCAGTAAGATCACCCTACTGGTAGATTTGCTGTCAGGATTCACGGTTATGGTCTTGACAAAGAGTAACTAATCAAAGATAATCATAGATTACGTGTCGATTCCTGCTCGGATCAGGTGAAGGCATACCAAAAGCTGGCAGAAGCAAGAAATCCTATCTATCGGAACCAACACTAACCAGCTACCTGTACGGCAACTCTAGAAAAACAAATCCATGACCTACGCAATTATTGAAACTGGTGGCAAGCAACTGCGAGTAGAACCCGGTCGCTTTTACGACATCGAATTACTGCACGTTGAACCAGAGCAAAATGTCACCATCGACAAAGTCCTGTTCGTTAATCATGATGGTGAAATCAGCATCGGTCAGCCCTTAGTTGAAGGAGCAACCGTACAAGGAACGGTGATGCGACACTTTCGCGATCGCAAAATCATCGTCTACAAAATGCAGCCCAAGAAGAAAACCCGTAAGAAGCGGGGACACAGACAGGAAAAAACCCGTCTGATGATTGATGCTATTAGTATGAATGGTTCTGTGCTCGCCTCGGTTTCCAAAGCAGAGGAAGCACCAGTCTCAGCAGAAACTGCCCCTGAAGCACCAGCAACTGAAGCACCAGCAACTCAGGAAACCGCTGAAACTGCTCCGGAATAGTTTATGGCTCAGACTTGTGCATAGGGCAAAATTACCTCAAAATTCCCGTAAAAACACCTAAATATAAAGGAACATTATGGCTCATAAGAAAGGAACAGGTAGTACTCGTAACGGTCGTGACTCTAATTCCAAACGCCTAGGAGTCAAGCGCTACGGTGGTCAGTTTGTCAAGGCTGGCAACATTTTGGTACGTCAGCGAGGTACTAAGGTTCATCCTGGTACCAATGTTGGTCGCGGCGGTGATGACACTCTATTTGCCATGGCTGATGGCATAGTCACTTTTGAAAGAAGGGGTAAAAGCCAAAAAAAAGTCAGCGTTTACCCGGTTGAAACCGAAGCATCAGCTTAGATACAACAGTTTATAGTTGAGACTGAAATCCCTCCATCAGCAGTTGGCTGCTGTTGATGGTAACTGATGAGGCACCCCCGAGGGGGTGCTTTTCTCTTGAAAATATGTCTGGCAAAGACAAAAGGTAATGGGTAATGGGTAATCGTTAACTACCAATTACCCATTACCCGATAAGGGAGATGATAATTAGTCAACCGGTAAGCATTCAGCCGTCAGCTGTCAGCCGTCAGCTTTTAGCTCACGGCTGACAGCTTAAAATAAACCTTGAAAAGGATAATTTAATAGTTCCAGATTAATGAGAATTGAAAGTCTGGGGATTTGCCCTTGGCCGATAGCCACGCATCGCGCATAAGCTGATAGCTGATAGCTGATAGCTGAATGCTTACGTCAACCGGATTTAGACTTCACACTTGATAGGTCACACTTCATACTTTATGGCCCAACTTCTCTAATACAGGTCCAGTCGAAACCACGTGCCGTTCTAAACCCAGTTGCTTTGGACTAACCCCTAGCGCTAGGGCAACTAACTGGGGTAAATGCAATACTGGTAACCTGAACTGACGCCCAATCACCTTTTCTACCTCCGGTTGACGGGAGTCCAGATTAAGATGACACAACGGACAAGGGGTCACCATGCAGTCGGCACCAGCATCCAAGGCTTCCTGAATATGCCTCCCTGCCATCTTGAAGGATTGTTCTGTGGCATAACTAGAAATTGGCCAACCACAACATTGAGTACGACCTCGGTAATATACAGGTGTTGCTCCTACAGTGCGAAATACAGTTTCCATGGATTCTGGATGCACTGGGTCATCGTAGGGGATTGATGTCTGAGCTCGCAGCAAATAACAACCATAGAATGCAGCACATTTGAGTCCAGTTAGCTTACGACTCACCTGTGCGGCTAGGGCTTCCATGCCGTAATCTGCCACCAATGCCCACAGTAAATGCTTGACTTCCGTAGTGCCTTTGTAAGGAGAACAGCCTTCTTTTTTCAGCAAGCCATTGACTTTTTCCACATAAGCTGTGTCGGTCTCTTGGAATTCCTTTAAACGCTCATCTACATGACCAATTACTCCCTGACAGGTGCTGCAATGGGTTAACAGGGGTAGATTCAGCTCCTCAGCTAGGGCGATATTGCGAGCGTTAACAGTGTCTTCTAGGAGTTGGGAATCTTCTTTGAAGGTACCAGAACCACAACAAGCAGCTTTTTTCAACTCAATCAGTTCAATACCTAGCGCTTGGGTTAAAGCTGACGTAGATTGGTATAGTTCTCCACAGGCTCCTTGAGCAACACAGCCGGGAAAATAGGCATATTTGAGCGTAGCAGATGGCATAGTAATTTATACTTAATCGCCTTAAAGCGGTTAGAGATCAGCTCAAGGGTAACAGCTCATGCCCTAACCGCTACTAGCTTGTTCAAAATTCGTAACCGTAGCGCTTTATTTCTTCGTTAAAAACGTACTGGACAATTTTTCGCGATCGCTCATTATAGTAATCCCGGTAGTCTGTCTTTCTTTCTTCGGTTTTGTTGATCACTGGTATTTGCACTTTGAAAGGCACTCCAGCTTTATCCAGGACTCTGTCAAAATCATCCTGAAGGGTTTCAAAACGCATTACACTATCCATACCTTTGGTATAACTTCCATAGAGTGTATACGGTTCAGCGGGAAGACCTACAAACTGTTTAAGTCGGTTTCGATTAGTATTCCGAACCAGGGATTGAACGGTTCGTTTCAGTCCATTGCCGTAAATAGAGCCATAGTGTTTTTCAATCCAATCATTAAATGAATGGGTTTTGCAAAATTCCATGTCTTCTATATAACCCGGTAGACGGTGAACCCATGACGTGGAGTCAGCGATAAAGTGTTGGTATTTTGAGGCTCTTTTTACATAGTCGGAAGCTAAACTGTCAAAAGGGTTGCGAATACAACTAAATTTTAGATAAGATGCTGCCTCTTTTTCTGTCAAAAGATTGCGTCTGAACATCTCTCGTAGAGAATGATGTCTTCTGTGCATCAAAAATTTTCCGTTGGCGTCTAGGATGTCTTGGGGGGGGACTAGTTCACCTTCTAGCTTTTTTTCGAGGACATCTTCTACTGCTGTGCAACCAGTTCGCGGTGCCATCAGGTAGAGTAAGCCGTATTTACGGCAAATCATTGCCATGAGCAAGCTCCTGTTATTCTAGGGATTATTATAAACAAGACGTAAGTATTCAGCATTCAGCTATCAGCATTCAGCTATCAGCATTCAGCTATCAGCATTCAGCTATCAGCATTCAGCTTTGGGCCTGTGGTCAGGCTACTGTTTGCGCAGCACCTCAAGTAGTGTGAGCTCTTAGCTGACGGCACCTCAAGTAGCGTGGCCAAAGGCCAACGGCTGACGGCTGACGGCTGACGGCTGACGGCTGATAGCTGACGGCTGATAGCTGAATGCTTAAGTTTATTGCTTTACTAGTTTCCACAGAAACGTTTTAATTTCGTAGGTTGGTTCAAGTTTATGGTTCCATTTGCCAATAAGTTCTGATTTATAGTTGTATTGTTTTTCGAATTTTTCTCGCAATTCCTTAGATGGATTATATAAAAATACATCACTGAATTCATCGGTATTTTCGGGGATGATTAACTGTTTGCTTTTTTCGCCATTAGGCATCTTTACGGATTTGTCGCTTAACCAAGAAAACTTCACTTTGGAGTCGAGAAGGTAAGACAGGGAGATCACTTCCAGACTTTTTGTCAGCAAGAGGGGTTGGTCAGCCTGGTTAATGATTGCTGCTACCTGGGTATGGTTAGCACTAGTATACTTGTTCCACCAAAATTCTGCTTGAGAACTGATCACACAGGATAGAATTCCACCAGACAGTAGCAAAATCATTCCGAGTCGCCATAGCTTCTGTTGCCATACTCCCTGAAAAATACTAGTTACTTTGTTAGTTATTTTGTTAGTAAATAGGTAAGCAACTGCTAGCTGAATACCAAGATAACAGGGAATTAGATAGCGAGTTACGCTAGAACGCTTGCCTCCGGAAATTAAATCCGGTAGCACTAGGGCTAAGGCGGTAACTCCAATTAATGTCAAGATGAATAGACTAACTCGTTTGGGACTATGACGACAGAGAAAGTAAATGGCATAGCCGACTAGGATTAAGATTATTACAGAGACCACTACGCTGGGGAAATTTAAGCCTTGGTTGAGATCAAAGAAACTCCGATTAATATTAATCAGCCAGGTTTGGGCTAATGATGATAAGGGAACTTCTTTGAGTGCCCATTTGGTTTTGCTGGATACCTTAGAAAGGTTACTGTTAGAAACCAGTAACCAAGGGACAAATACCATCAAAGCCATTAACGATGATAGCCCATAGTAAACAATAATTTTACTGAAGCGGAACCGTTCTGTTACCAGTACATAGATGCCATGGCTGATGGCTACTAAGATAGAAAATAAAAAGGTATAAAATCCTGTCACTAACGTGAGGGCGTAAATTCCCCAGGTAGAGATAAAGTGTAGGATGTCTCTAATCTTACTGGTGGTGTTTCTTGGTTTGGTTAAGCGTATTGCCCGTAACAGTGCTGCACTTGATAGCAAAATAGTTACGCCCCATAAGCCATACTGTCTTGCTGCTTGGGCATACAATACCTGAAAGGGAGAAACGGCAACTAAGGCCATAGCTACCCATCCCACCAAGGACGACTCGAATAATTCTTGACATAACCAATAGATAGCAGGAAACATCAGCAAGCTAATCAGAGCTGAAAAACTTCTCCTCACTGCTACTGAATTCCCAAATAACTGCCCCCAAAATCGCGCCATCACGTAATATAATGGGGGATGTTGAGGTTCTTCAAACGCCAATCCCTTAATCGTACCAATCAAAGTTTTTTCCGGATTTTTCTGCTGATACTTATGTAATTCTTTAATAGCGATCGCATCCCCCTTGGAAATTTCTGGTATCATGTCTGACAATCGATAACCAGAAATCCGTAGCGAGGTAAAGGTTTCATCAATCCAGTAGTTTTTTTTGTCAATATTTACGAATCGAAACACTATTCCTAGCATCAACAGGATAATAATTAAAAGCCCTAACCAAGTTGATGTAAATCTACGAGTTTGCTGCAATTTGTTTACCATATAGGTTTACCATAGATGATATTCATTGTTATGAAGTACATTCAATTTTATTACCCCGACTCCCTCGGTGCGCTTTCCGTTGGCGAATTAAATTCGCCACGGGTCGCACCGCTCCCGACTCCCTAAAACCTTTTGCTGTTGACGGTCAACAGTCAACAGTCAACAGTCAACAGTCAACCGGTTATCATTATTTTTGCGTCACTCGCCAGTTGAGTTTTAGATTAATCCAGAAATTCCAGAAAGTAACGGCTGCGATCGCAATACCATTTGCAATCAGATAGTTAATTCCCAGGAGATTAAACAACAGATTCAACAACAGCACATTTAGGCACAAACCGATCAAACAGACCAGGTTAAACTTCAAAAACCGTTTCAAGCGCTTACCCCATCCCCACTGCTGACTCGCTATATCCCTAAATGTCCAGGCATCATTCCAAATAAAGTTATTCAGAATAGCCGCTTCAGCAGCAATAATTTTACTGCGGGTGAGTCCCCAACCCAAACTAGCAGGGTCATGGAGTAAGTAAAGCACAGTCATATCCACAAATACCCCACTGAATCCCACTAAGCCAAAACGAATAAACCGCTTTAAGGGGAAGGGAATGCCTTTTCTAAGTTTACCAATGGTTCCGAGAGAAAACCTTAACCGGAGTAAGTGTCTAATATAGTCTACATACTGTTTCCAGGTAACTTTGCTCTCTCCTGAGAGTCTCTCTTGAAATACATAGCCAACTTCTGCAATTCGGCCAATTTTTCCCCTAGCCAGCACTTCAATTAGAATCTTGTACCCCAGAGGATTGAGGTCTTTTTCCTGAATGGCACTACGGCGTACCATAAAAAAACCGCTCATTGGGTCAGAAACACGACCGATAACTTCTGGTAAAATCGATAATCCTAAAAGTTGAGCACCTCTGGATAAGAAACGCCTCACTACACTCCAATCACTAACACCACCATCGTCTACATGACGACTGGCAATAGCGATATCGGCTCCATCCTCCATTGCTACCAAAAGTTTTACTAATATCTCTGGTGGATGCTGTAAATCCCCATCAATTACCCCCAAAATTTTTCCAGTACCTACCTTCCAGCCGTGAATAACTGCTGTAGATAACCCCCGTTCATGCTGACGGCGAATTACCTGTAACTGTGGATAGTCCGACATCAGAGCCTGGGCGATTTCCCAGGTACGATCAGGACTATCGTCATCTACTACAATTAGTTCGTATTGGTTTGGTATAGCTTCATCGAGCAAATTGCTCAGGATTCTAATTAGCTCCCCGATGTTTCTACTCTCGTTATAGGTGGGAATCACCAAGGATAAGGAAGAATCACTAAGGTGAGATTCTTCTGGTGTTATGTAGTCATTACTGGTATCCAAAGACATACTCTCTTGGTTGATGGAATTTTTTTTAGGTTAATGGTGCTAGATGTTAGATGTTAGGTTTTGGGTTAATGGTGTTAGTACTTAATGTCTAGCGCGCCTAATACCTAGTGCTATCAAGCCTATGGCATTAGTCATTAGTTTAGTTATTAGTCACTAGTTATCAGTCATTAGTCAAAATACGTAAGCATTCAGCTATCAGCTATCAGCTATCAGTGCTATCAGACCAATTAAAGTAGGGTGGGCAAAGTAGTATAATCTAGAATACTCAAAAGAAGCAAACTGTTTTTGCCCACCCTACAAGCTGCTATCAGCGTGTCGCGGATCAGACCAATTAAAGTAGGGTGGGCAAAGTAGTATAATCTAGAATACTCAAAAGAAGCAAACTGTTTTTGCCCACCCTACAAGCTGCTATCAGCGTGTCGCGGATCAGACCAATTAAAGTAGGGTGGGCAAAGTAGTATAATCTAGAATACTCAAAAGAAGCAAACTGTTTTTGCCCACCCTACAAGCTGCTATCAGCGTGTCGCGGATCAGACCAATTAAAGTAGGTTGGGCAAAGTAGTATAATCTAGAATACTCAAAAGAAGCAAACTGTTTTTGCCCACCCTACAAGCTATCAGCCAAAGTCTGACGGCTGACCGCTGACGGCTGAATGCTTACCAAAATACTAATGAGTAATGAGCAACGACTCCCCAATCAGGCTTGAGCGTAATGGTTTAGTAGTTGCTCTATGTTAGTTGCTCTATGTTGCTCTATTTAGTTGATCTATTTATAATCCTACAGTAGAATTATACTAATTTATTCAGGGTGTCAAGTAGTCAACCTCAAACCTGTCTATCAATCCTGGTCGTGCCCTGAATTTGAGGGTTCAATCCCATCTAATCACGGGGAAACTTCCCATAACTTTATGTAACTGACGTTATGTAAATATTTCGTGATGTGTTTAGGGGCTCAAACTCTCTACTTAACCAAAGGCTAGGGGAATTAGGCGGGGATTATGTAAAGATTATGTAAAGTTTTAAGCTAATCAAATTATTTGCTTATTATTAAGGATTAAGCTTATGAAGCTAAGTGTTGTAATACCCTGTTTTAACGAAGTCAACACAATTGCCAATGTTATTGAAGCTGTCAAAGCATCTCCGGTTAAAGAGTGCGAAATTATTGTTGTCGATGACTACTCAACGGATGGCACTAGAGAGATTTTAGAGTCATCACTAGAATCCCAGATTGACCATGTTGTCTATCATCACAAGAATCGGGGCAAAGGAGCTGCCTTACGGACTGGGTTTGGCTTGGCTACTGGAGATATCGTAATCGTTCAAGACGCTGATTTAGAGTACGATCCCCAGGAATATCCCTTGTTAATGCAGCCGATTATTGATGGCAAAGCGGATGTGGTTTATGGCTCCCGTTTCGCTGGCGGTGGTCCCCATCGGGTAGTGTACTACTGGCATATGGTGGGCAATAAATTTTTAACCATGCTCTCCAATATGTTTACCAATATTAACCTTACCGATATGGAAACCTGCTATAAGGCATTCCGGCGTGATCTTATCCAATCTATCAAAATCGAAGAATCTCGGTTTGGCTTTGAACCAGAAATTACTGCTAAGGTTGCCAAAAAGAAATGCCGCATCTATGAAGTAGGAATATCTTACTATGGTCGCACTTACGAAGAAGGAAAAAAAATTGGCTGGAGGGATGGGTTTCGGGCAATATTATGTATCCTAAAATACAATCTTTTTCCTTAGTCATAATCTGATGGTGGGCAGTCATAATCCGATGGTGGGCAGTGCCGAGCAACCCTATTACAAACTTCGGAATCTGTCTGATACACTGCCCACCCTACATGAACTTTTGGTTAATCACTTACTCCCTATTCCCTATTCCCTATTCCCTATTCCCTATTCCCTATTCCCTATTCCCTATTCCCTACTCCCTTTGCTATAATAACTAACTATGTTGGCTTTGCTCCCTCTGATTACCTTCACTGTTTTATTTCTCTTCATCTATCGTTACAATTATTGCTGGCGTAGTTCCCTATTGTGGGCAGCTATTACCTGGGGAGTCTTATTAACCTTTATCACTGAAGTTTTAAGTTTATTTAAGTTAATTACTTGGGGTTGGATAGCGGGAATCTGGGGTTTATTGAGTCTGACGTTGATTTTTGCTTACTTTCGGACTGTTAAACCAGGACGAGTCACCCGCACCCAGGATTCACAACATGGGATTGGGCAAAATGGGATTGGGCAAAGCTCACCCTCCACGAATGGGCAAAATCCAAACAATGGGAATGCCCAAATCTCTGGTTTTTTACTGGTATTACTTGGAGGTATAGGATTTCTGGTCGCTACCGTAGGCTTAACTGCTATCGTTGCGCCTCCCAATACCTGGGATTCCATGACTTACCACATGAGTCGTGTCCTTCATTGGATGCAGCATCACAGTGTTGCTCATTATCCTACCCATATTCCCAGACAGCTTTACCAAAACCCTTGGGCTGAATTTACGATCATGCATTTTCAACTCCTGAGTGGGGGCGATCGCTTAGCTAATCTTGTCCAATGGTTCAGTATGATTGGTAGCGTGATTGGGGTATCTCTGATTGCTAAAGAATTGGGAGCGGCGATACGAGGACAGGTTTTTGCTGCTGTCGTCGCTGCGACTATTCCCATGGGAATCCTACAAGGGTCAAGTACCCAGAATGATTATGTGGTTTCGTTCTGGGTGATTTGTTTGGCTTACTTTATTATTTTGACTATCAAATCCAGAGTTAGCTGGATTAATATATTAGGGGTTGGTGCTACCATGGGGATGGCTATTGTTACGAAAGCAACAGCCTATATTTATACATTACCCTTATTTATTTGGTTTTCACTGATGATGATTAAGCGCCTACGTTGGCGATGGTGGAAGCCAATTTTAGCGGTAGGGGTTATTGTTATTTTACTTAATCTTGGTCACTATATCCGTAACTTTGAATTGTATGGCACTCCAATTGCCACGGCTTCAGAAGAACTACGATATACTAATGAAATTTTTACAACGTCAGTATTAGTCTCCAATATTTTGAGAAATATTGGTCTTCACCTGGGAACACCGATTGGGATTATTAATGCTATATCTAATAAGATAATTAATTTATGCCATCTTGTTTTAAGTGTAGATATTAGTGACCCCCGCACTACCTATACCGGAAACTTTGGGATTCCTGGTAGCTTATCAACTCTGGGAATTAATGCTACGGAAAACAACACCAGCAACACCCTTCATCTAGTTTTAATCGTTTTTTCAGTCATCGCTTGTTTCATCCAACGACAGGGTCGAAAGCAACGCTATATAATCAGTTACATTGCTGTGATTATTAGCATATTTCTGCTATTTTGTTTCCTGTTGAAATGGCAATGGTGGAACAGTCGGCTTCATTTACCAATTTTCTTACTTTTTTCTGCAGTAGTTGGAATAGTATTGTCCCAAATTAAGCTACGTCAAGTTGCCAATGTTATAGCAGTGGTTCTGATCATCACATCATTACCATGGGCATTATCTGGCAGAGAACGACCTCTTCTGGGCGCTAACAGTATTTTCAACACTAGCCGTACTGAGCAATATTTTAACAGTAAGTCTCGAATCCAATCAGCTTACCTCGGTGCTAGTGATATTTTGAAAAG
>NZ_JAAHHE010000218.1:0-10669 GCF_010692525.1 Moorena sp. SIO3B2 | reverse complement strand
GTTAGTATTATTCCCACCGGAGTCAGAGCAGAAATTGGTGGTTTTGCCGGAGATGCGACTCCTAGTACCAATCTGTTAGCCTCCGCTTGTGACTATCTGGTGACAAATCCCAATGCCGTTACAGCGTCGGATATTTATTTCGGTCAGGATAATGTGCTTTATCTGGAAGGGAATCTGATTTGTCAGTTACTCCTGGGTAATATTGGCGTAATTCCAGAGAAGCGCAAAAACATTGCAGCGATTATAGAAAAGCCAAGAGATGAGCGATTTTTAAACAATGTTATTAATGCTCTCAATGGCTTGCGTGCTGTGGGGGGAATTAATATCGACCCTGTAGTCGTAACGGGTGGCCCAGTGGAAACCGCCTGTACCTATTCCCAGTATGGTAATGCTTCTGGGGAATTTAAAGGTATGGACGAGTTGATGAAGGCTCTAGATGTGGTGGAAAATTCTTCCGCTAGGGCGGTGGCTTTAATGACTACTTTGGAAGTAGACGATAAAATTCGTCAAGCTTACTACCGAGGGGAATCTATCCCGAATCCTTGGGGCGGTGCGGAAGCAATTATGACCCACATGCTCACTAATTTTTATCCCTTTACTGCTGCCCATGCACCCTTATTATTGGAGTGGGAACATACGGGATTTGGGAAATTAGTAGACCCTAGGGATGGTGCAGAATTAATTTCGAGTGCCTATGTTTGTTCCCCTCTCAATGGTTTAATCAATTCTCCCCGTCCGGTAAGGTTTGATACTCCTGTAGCAGCAGGTGAAACCAGGATATCGGTGGAGAATGTTTCGGCGGTGGTAATGCCAGAAACAACCGTGGGAAATATTCCGTTCTTAGCGTCTTTAGACCAAGGTGTGCCCGTAATCTTAGTTAAAGATAATACCACTAAATACGATATTACCCCGGAAAAACTGCAAATCGAGACTCAAGGCAACCCGATATATCGTGTCAATAGCTACATGGAGGCGACGGGATTACTGTTAGCCTTACGTAATGGTATTGCAGTGGAAAGTACAATTCGCCCGATGCCGCAACTTCAGCCGATTTTTCTGTAGCTTATGAGTCAACCTTCTTCTGCTTATCATTTGATCGCATCTCATAATCAGGATGTGCAGGTGAGTCTTTATACTCCTGCCCACCAAGGAATTGCTCAAAATAGCGTACGCCTCAGTGAAGAAATCTATCAATATGATGCACCGTTCCTGACTCGCCCTCGCACTGAGAGCATAGAAAAACATTTCTCTGAAATGTATGGCACAAAGCATACCTTTTGGCTAACTGGGGGAGGGACTCAAGGGGTTTTAACCGCTTGTGCTTTATTGGGTACTCAGTACAAGCGAGTGGCGATCGCTCTTAACAGTCATATTGCCACCATAAACGGCATCATTTTAGCAGGATTAGAGCCTTATTTTATTCCTTCTGTGTCTTTGATGCCCACTACCTCCGAGGTTATTTCTGCATTAGAAACCAGTGGTGTATCAGCTTTGTTACTCACTCATCCGAGTTATGAAGGTGTAACTCTCGATCTGGTTAAGATAGCTGATTACTGTCGCGTATGCGATATTGCTTTAGCAGTGGATGAAGCCCACGGGAGTCATTTTCCCTTTCTGGACGAACAATGGCAATCGGCGATCGCATTTAAGGCAGATA
Source organism: Moorena sp. SIO3B2 (assembly GCF_010692525.1). Taxonomy (NCBI): domain Bacteria; kingdom Bacillati; phylum Cyanobacteriota; class Cyanophyceae; order Coleofasciculales; family Coleofasciculaceae; genus Moorena; species Moorena sp. SIO3B2. The sequence goes on along the minus strand of NZ_JAAHHE010000218.1, from coordinate 9,012 downwards.
TCGTCACCCATAGTATGCACAAATATACTGGGAGTTTGGTACAGACGGCTTTATTGCATTTACCAACTGACTCTCGGTTTACTGTTGAACAAGTGATGGGGGTTTTGCCTTTATTTGAAACAACGACCCGCAGTAACCTGTTAATGCTGAGTATTGAAGATGCGATTAAGAAGGGATATTCTGAGGAAGGTCAAGGGTTATATTGGCAAGCCATTCAGGAATGCGATCGCCTGCGCAGTCAATTGGATAATTACGGCAAGGTGTTAACTTACGATCCTCAAGTTAGCGATCCTCTGAAACTCTATTTAAAAAGCGATCGCACTACGGGAGAAGAGTTAGCAGAGCTGTTTTACGCTCGCGGGATCGATGGGGAATTTGCTGGTGAAGAGGGATTGTTATTAATTTTCTCTTTCCATCACAATCAACAAGATTTCCAATTTATGAGAGAAACCTTAGCAGCAATTGTGCCGATTCTGAGGGAAAAAGCACCAAAAGATACTTTACCTGACAGTTACTTTTGCCGTCGCCCTCAAATGAGGACTTTACCTAAAGATGCTTTCTTTAGCCGGAAAGAAAAGTTCCCCATTGGGCAAGCATTAGGTAAACTAAGCGGTTGCTCTATCAATAAAATTCCCCCAGGAAGTCCAATTTTGATACCAGGAGAAGAAGTGACTAATTGGCATCTCAAAGTTTTAGAATATAACACCATGATTGATATCATTTGTTAACTCATAAAAGTAATATTATTAACACAGTATGGTTTTCTGGATTGCTATCAATTACCTAATAAAAAATGTCTTCACTAGTAAACAAAATTACCTTATCCCAAACCGATAAAGAATTCTTTTGGAAAAATGGATTTATCAAGCTAAACAGATTATTAACCTGGGAAGCTACAGATAAATTACGGGATCTAACCTACAACTCTAAGCAAATAACCAAAGCTCCTGAATACTATACTGGGGATTTTTCCAGAATTGGTTACGGTGTAGAAAATGCTGTCACCCACCAGATCTATTCTGAGGAAAACTTTAAATACACTCTCAAGCAATTAATCGAGAATGAATTAACTTTCATCGAAAGTGTGGGATTTGAATTAAAGCCCAACAAAAGAGGATTTTATTTCCACCTGGATGTAGCTAGTTTTAGCTTTATTCAAGCAGAAGATTTAGCTTATTCTATTTGGATACCCCTAGTTCCCATTAATACCAAAGAGCAGCACGGAGGGATGGCATATGTACCTCAAAACGTTTATCCTTCCTCTGGGTATTTTTCCCTTATTTATGAACTAGTACAACACGAAAATATTGCCGAATTTTGTCAAACTGAAGATTTTAATTTTTTTAACTTTCCCCATGCTTCCAAAGTGGAAGAATTGATTCTAGAGAAAAATAAAGTAGAAGATGACTTTGAAGTAGGTGATGCTCTGTTACTAAACAAATTTGTTTGGCATAGGAGTGCCCCCCTGAGGGCAGGAAAGTTACCTTCGAGGATGGCATACACAATGCGTTTTGTGGATTCCCAAGCCCGCTATGGTAAAAAGTTTCTTGATGATTTTAATTACATGGTGAAAGCTATGGGGGATGATCCTTTAACTTCCTTTGGGTATAAATTAACCGATCTGAAAGAGGGTGATTTAATCTCTAAGAGTAAATTTGTTTAGAGCTCTAACTTATTCTAACTCCTACATCCTAACTTCTTAAAAGCTTATGTCTTTGCTAGTCAACAAAATCACTATATCCCCAGAAGAAAAAAACTCTTTTGCTGAGAATGGGTTTATCAAAATAAAAAAACTGTTTACGGATGAAGGTATCGATAAATTAGGGTATCTAACTGCCGAATCCAATCAAGTAAAAAAAGTTCCCGAATCTTACAGTGGAGATTTTTCCAGAGTAGGCTATGACCTAGAAAATGCTGTCACCCACCAGATCTATTCAGAAGAAAACTTTAAAAACACCCTCAAGCAATTAATCGAAAATGAATTAATCTTCACCCAAGGTGTGGGATTTGAATTAAAACCAAACAGAAAAGGATTTCATTTTCATCTAGATTTAGTTAGCTTCAACTTCATTAAACCAGAGGATTTAGGATATTCCCTATGGATACCACTAGTTCCAATTAATACGAAAGAGCAACATGGAGGGATGGCATATGTACCGCGAAAGGCTTATCCCACCTCTGGGTACTATGCCCTTCGGTACGAACTAATACAACACAAAGATTTTGCAGAATTTTGTCAAACCGAAGAGTTTAATTATTTTGAGTTTTTCTATGCTTCTAAAGTTGAAGAGATGGTTTTAGAGAAAAATAAAGTAGAAGATAGCTTTGAAGTGGGTGATGCCCTTCTACTAGACAAATTTGTTTGGCATAGAAGTGTCCCCCTCCAGGAGGGAAAATTACCATCGAGAATGGCATATACAATGCGTTTTGTCGATTCCCAAGCCCGCTACTCTAAAATATTTCTTGATGGTCTATACTCCCTGATCAAATCGAAAGGCGATGAGACTTTAACTTCCTTTGGTTATAAATTAACTGACCTTAAGGAGGGTGATTTAATCTCTAAAAGTAAATTTGTTTCATGCTAATTAAATTTCGTAGCATGACTGTTTACTGTAAATAATCAATCAAATAAAACATAAAAAAATAACCCATGAATGGAAATATAAAAAGTTCCAATCCAAATAATACCATAACTCCCTTTTATTCCCAAGAAGAACGAAACTTGCGCATAGATCTTGCTGCTGCTTACCGCTTGATTCACTATTATGGGATGACAGACATGATCTACACCCATATTTCCGTGCGTATTAAGGAGGAGCCACCAATATTCCTCATTAATCCGTATGGTATGATGTTTGACGAAATATGTGCATCAAATTTGGTTCCAGTGGATGCTAATGGCAACAAAATTGACCCGGCAGACGCGGAAGTAAATCCTGCTGGATTTACAATACATAGTGCTATTCATTTAGGTTGCCCTAATGCCCATGCAATCATCCACACCCATACTGTTAGTGGCATGGCTGTTGCTGCTATGGAAGAGGGTTTGTTGCCCCTTAACCAAATTTCGATGGAATTTTATAATCGGGTTGCCTACCATGATTATGAGGGCATCTCACTTAACCTTGATGAGCGAGAAAGGCTGGTGGCATCTCTGGGAGACAAGAAATGTTTAATCCTCCGTAACCACGGTCTTTTAACTGTAGGTCAAACACTGGCTGAGGCATTCTTCTATATGTACTACCTGAATAAGGCGTGCGAGATTCAGGTTAATGTATTAAGTAGTAACGCCAAGCCGATTATACCACCACCTGAGATTTGCGAACATACAGCAAAGCAGTTCGAGGGTCCATTCCTCCAGAACGACCGAGAATTCCAACTGGTATGGGAAGCTAATCGCCGTTTGCTTGATCGGCTAGATCCCTCCTATATTGACATACTCCCAGCCAAGTTACCCTAGGAAAAATCATGCCATCTTCAAATCTACAAAAAAGCTACGATGTCGTTATCGTCGGTGGTGGACACAATGGACTAATTGCAGCCTGTTATCTTGCCAAAGCGGGTCGCTCAGTTTTGGTGCTAGAACGACAAGATAAGGTAGGAGGAGCAGTTGTTTCAGAACAACTATTTCCAGGTATTGAAGCGAAACTCTCAGTGTATGCCTATCTAGTGGGAATGCTCCCACCAAAAATCATCTCAGATTTAGATTTAAATTTTAAATTCCGACAAAGAAATCCCGCTTCCTTCACTCCATTTGATAAAAATGGGAAACATAAGGGTTTATTGATTAGTAATGAATCTGAAATAGTCACTGAGCATTCCTTTAAGCAACTCACCGGAAATTTAGAGGAATACCAAAGCTATTTCAAGTTTCATCAACTGCAAAAGTCTTTAGGAAAGCACATCTGGCCTTCGTTGCTTGAACCGATGCAGACCAGAGATGAGATTAAAAATCGCTTTCAGACGCAAGAAGAAAAGCTAGCTTGGCAGTTATTTATAGAGCAACCCTTGGGAGTTGCTATTGAAGAATTCTTTCAAAGCGATTTGGTGCGGGGTTTAGTATTCACAGATGGAACTATTGGCACCTTTACCCATCCCCATGACTCTTCCTTACAACAAAATCGGACGTTTCTTTATCATATTATTGCCAATGGTACAGGGGATTGGTGTGTACCAGTGGGTGGTATGGGGAAGCTGACAGAGGAACTTGTTGCTCAATGCAAAAAAAATGGTGTGGAGATACTCAACCATGCTGAAGTCACCAAAATAGAGCCAGACGAAGGGCAAGCAACCGTAAAGTTTCAACATAATAACCAAGAAAGCTATGTCAGTGGAAGATATGTCTTAGTTAATCTTGCTCCGAAAAAACTTTCCCAACTGTTGAGTGGGTATAATCCTCCCAACGATTCCAAAGATGAAGGATCGTTTGTCAAAATTAATATGGTTTTAAGGAAGTTACCCCGTTTGAAGGCAGATTACGATCCTGTAGAGGCATTTACTGGAACATTCCATGTCAACGAGGGTTATCAAAACATCATCGATAGCTACAAAATGGCTTGTGAAGGAGTGATACCAGAACATCCCCCTGGCGAGTTCTATTGTCATAGTTTAACGGATGATTCTATCCTCTCCCCATCTCTGAGAGCAGAAGGTTACCAGACCCTAACTTTATTTGGATTGGAAATGCCTTATAGCTTATTTGTTAAAGACAATGAAACAGAGAAACAGAAAGTATTGGAGAGGTATCTTAATGGGGTAAATCAATATTTATTAGATCCCATAGAAGATTGTATAGCGCGGGATGAAAATGGTCAACTTTGTGTTGATGTCGCAACTCCAGTGGATGTGGAACGAGAAGTGGGCATTCCCACAGGTCATGTCTTCCATCAATCTCTTTCCTGGCCTTTTGTAGAATCAGAGGAAGAACGGGGAATGTGGGGCGTGGAGATTGGCTTTGATAATATCTTCCTGTGTGGTTCTGGAGCCAAACGGGGAGGATGTGTTAGTGGAATTCCAGGGCATAATGCAGCCATGAAGATTATAGGGGGTTGATGCTAAGGATTACTTGATGCTGTTTTTCAGTCTAAATTATGAAAGTTTTATTGTGTAGCGATAGCGCAACACTAGCAGTGAACTTACTAGCATCACAACTATCAGACCATGAAATTATCACCTGTCCCTCAGATACTATTATCAAGTATTTAGATAGTGTTGATGTTGTGGTACCTTGGATGGCTAAGATTGATGCTTCAATCATTGCCTCTGGACACTTTGGTTTAGTGCAAGAGTTTAGTGTGGGTATAGAAACTATAGACATTGAGGCAGCTACTCGTGCTGGAGTATGGGTAGCACATGTACCTGGGAGTATTTCTGGGAATGCTGATTCCGTTGCCGAACATGCCATAATGCTAATGCTCATGCTTTCGCGACACATGACAACCACACAGCAATCATCTAAAAGTGAAGACTGGAGTGCAAAAGCAGGTATTGCCTTATTGGGAAAAACAGCTTGTATCGTTGGACTTGGTGACATTGGTACAGCATTAGCGGTACGCCTAAAAGCTTTTGGAATGCGTCTTGTTGCGGTTCGGCAACACCCAGAACGTGGTGCGTTACCAGAAACAGGGATAGAAAAAGTTTACGGCTCTAATGCTCTTTCTGAAGCGTTATCAATTGCTGACTATATTATCTTGTGTGCGGAGTATACTAAAAACACTCATCATCTGATTAATCAGAACACACTCGCAGCAATTAAACCTGGAGCATTTCTCATCAACGTAGCACGGGGTGGTTTAGTGGACACATATGCCTTAGAAGCAGCACTAGAGAAGGGAGATTTAGCAGGAACTGGTCTTGATTTCGTTGACTCCCCCACGGATTCTCTTCGTCAGCAAAACGTAATTATTACTCCACACATTGCTGCCATAACCGAGGTAAGTTACGATGGTATGGCGGCTGTGGTGATTGATAACATTAAACGCTACGCACGAGGTGAACAGCCACGATACACCATCAACACGCCTCATAAGTTACGACGCTGAGAGTGATTATCTGTTCTAATCAAACTCAGGTGCCCAAACTTCCACAACAGACAATTCCCACCCACAAAGTAATTCCGGTACTTGCAGCACATCCCCATCCTCTAGCATAACCATTACCTGATTGAGACGATAAACTTCCATGGTGCGAGTTCTCGGATCCACTAACACCCCAACTTTAGTTCCCAATTCCAGAAATTGCTGGATCTTCCGGCGTAATTTAGCCAAACTATCAGTTCTAGATTTAACTTCAAACATCAAGTCAGGAACTAACTCCGCGTAACCTTCTGTAGTGCGAGGTAAACGTTCAGCTAGGATAAAAGAAGCATCGGGAGCGCGGATATCTCCATCTTGGTTAGGTAAACGAAAACCACCACTAGAAGCAGTTACCCTGCCTAGTCTACGAGGTCGTACCCAATTTGATAACTGGGCAACAATTGCAGCAGCTACTTGATCCGATTCTAACCCTGAAGGACTCATAACAATAATTTCTCCACCCACTAGTTCCATCTGATAATCAGGATGTTGAGCTTGCAGCTTTTCTAAGTCTTTTACTGTTAAACTAGGCATTGTTAAAATCTCCTATTTATTTATAGCGGTTATTGCATTTATGAGGTACAATTATAAACCTCAAAGTCCCCCTTATTAAGGGCAGGGCTGTTTCATTATAGAGTAAAAAGGTGTATATTGAAGCAATAGCCCGAAAAATGGCCTAATTACCATTATATACCCAAATCATGCCGAAAAGCTTAATCGACGTTTCTCTTGCAAATACCTGATCACCGAGATCCTCATGGTCTTCGTCATCCTCTATGGCTGGTGCTTCTAATCATAATTATGGGGTGACGCAGAGTGGTTATTGGGGTTATCGACAATTGGGTAGATTTGTGGAACGCCACCGCAGAGAATTAATTAGTATACTTCAAATTCCTTGTGCTCGTGTTCCTTCTTATTCAGCAATCAGAAGAGTCATGATTAATTTAGATTACGAAGAACTCCAAGTTGTGTTTAATCAATGGAGTAAACAATATAGTCTGATTCCCTCTAATGAATGGATATCCCTGGATGGTAAGAGCCTCAAAAATACTGTTAGTAACTACAATCAGGCTCAACAAAACTTTATCAACTGTGTTTCGGCTTTGTCTTGATGCAGTCGCTCATGGGGGAAACCACGGCAGTCGCTCATGGGGGGAACCCCCAAGACCGCGCTGCCTCCCCAAGACCGCGCTGCATCGCTTTCTCATCAAAGAGGATTAGTTTTAGGGCTAAAAATGATGTCAAACAAACAGGAAAGCGAAATAACCGTGGTTCGAGACTTAATTGAGTTATTAGATTTAACCGGTGTCGTATTTACTTTTGATGCTCTTCATTGTCAAAAAAAACTCTGGCAGCCATTGTCGAGTCAGGGAATGACTATCTAGTTAAAGTCAAAAAAAATCAACCCAAATTATATCAACAAATAGAAAGGGAATCAAACCAGGTTACACCACGACAAAAAGTGCGCCATCATGAAAAAACTAGAAACCGTAATACTGTACGTAAAATAGAAGTGTTTGAGCCACCGAAAAACCTTGATCCGAAATGGATTGGAGTGGGTTGTATCATTAAGTTGAACGTAGTGGAACTCGCGGTAATGAACCCTTAAAAAGCATTAGTTATTATCTTTGTTCTTTACCACCTCAATCTCGCCGTCTGGCCGATGGAATTAGAGAACATTGGCTGATTGAAAATTCGCTTCATTGGGTCAAGGACGTCATCTATGAGGAAGATACTAGTCCTCAAAGATCAGGATTTGCTCCAAAAAACTTATCTTTGCTCAAAACATGGGTTTTAACCCTTCTTCGAGCACATGGGTTTCATTCTATCAAGGCAGCAATCAGTGAAGCGATGCAGCGCGGTCTTGGGGGTTTCCCCCATGAGCGACTGCATCAAGACAATGAGCCATAATTTGACCTATATCCTCAGTTTTTGCACTTAAGAGTAATTATCTCTGATTATCTTCTATTTTAGTGAGAATGAAACAGCCCTGCTTATTAAGGGGGATTTAGGGGGATCCCTTTTTACCTCATGGAAAATAGAATTGCTATATTTAATCAATCAACAGCAAATCCAGTATATTGGCGTTTAAAAGGAGCATGGTAAGCTAAGACAATATCTTCAGGAGGAACACCCCATTCTACTAATTCATTAGCAACGCCAATTTCTGTGCCATCATGTTGTATCCAAATTTTGTCGTTTTTAAGGTCAATTTGGAGAACACAGCCTCTTCGCCGATTTCCGTGCCACCCCACGTTCATCAGTTGATAGTGATCTCCTTGAAGATCAAATATTTTTTGGACTTCAATATCTCCATCTTAAAGACGGGAAGGGGACTCCCGTTATAAACGTTAGTTTTAGCGGGAGACGGGGCGTATAAAGTGCGGACGCAGGTTCCGCACACAGCCCCTTGGGAATTCCCGCAGATAAATAAAATGAGCGTGCATAGAATCAGTATTAATTAGCTTGGTATTCATAACCGTCAGCTTTAAAGATTTTCTGTAAGTACTTTGGATGTACATCAATTTTTTGGTCAGAAGTCTGTTCGCGAAGCGTGGCCTACGGCCTCCGCTACGCGAACGGCTTTGCCGAAAGTACAAAACTTGGGCGATGACGAATAGCTATACGGCCTGTGTACTTTCCGGCATATTTCCCTTTTTTGATATCAGCTTTGACTATATCTCCCGTTTGAAAACCCCTGAAGAATTTAGCGGCAGGAGCATGAGCCTTTGGAAAACCGTATTTATTTGGTCGGCATCTTTGACGAACACCATGACCTTTAGCTGTAATTGTCAATGGCTTCACTCCGTTAGACCTCTCCAAAAAACAAACTTATGGTAAAATAAGATAAAATTAATCACTTTTATCAACCTCAAAAACCATGAGCTACACTTGGAACTACATCCAAAAAAATCCTAAACAAACAAAAAGATTGCTA
>NZ_JAAHHE010000217.1:0-10689 GCF_010692525.1 Moorena sp. SIO3B2 | reverse complement strand
TTTGTTCTGATTCGATAATTAAATTTTCAGCTGTTTCATCTTGAGGAACTTTAGTCAAAATAAAAGCAGGGTAAGGGTCTTTATCTCGTGTCGAGGGTGCTAGTTTAGCAATTAATTCTAAAAGCCTCCCAGTTCCGCTGATAGATTGTCCGCTTAACGTAGAGACAAAGATCCGATAGACTCGCGGATCTAAAATTAATCCTGCTGCTAATTCCGAGAGTCCTGCTCGCAAATCTACTAAAACAACATTTACTCCTAAGGCTTTGCCGAGACGAGCTAAACTATCTGTCAATATAAAAGGATTTTTATGGCCTTTAATTAGATGTTCTGGCTTAATGGCTAAACCAGTCAATCGGCTATTAACACGAAAGGAAGGTAATATATAGATTCCGTCTACTAAAGCATTTTGAAGTTTTTGGGTTGCTAAGTCAATGGTTTGCTCTGCGTCTGGAGAAGGGTCTCCATGAATTAAGGCAATAATATCGGCGAAACAAATAGGAGGATAAGGCAGCCTAGATTCTAATAACCAACTAATTCCAGGAGCCTCTAAATCGCCATCAATCAAAAGAACTTTTTGCTTGGCGTTGATTAAAGCTTGTGCTAGGGCCAGAGCATGAGTCGTTCGACCCACACCACCTTTAAAAGAATGAAAGGCAAGCACTGGAGGTAAATCATCTGGGAAGATATCCGGTGCTTGAAGCTTCTCAGTTCGTTGCCAAATAACAGTAGGTCTAGCTAGATTGGGGATAAGTTTAGGAGTTGGGGGTTCTTCCTCTGTTTCTTCTAAAATAATCGGTAAGGTGCGCTGATTGCCCTCGGCACTTTCGAGGATAATACAATCATTACCCTGTTGGCCATTATCTTGGAATCGAGGTTCGTAGACTTCCTGAAGCCATGTTTTGATTGAGCTTTGAGTACCAGGACGAATACCGAGAACTAATTCATCCCAATACCCTCTAGCCCAAACTAAGTCTTTTGGCCATTGCTCTTGCTCTTGCGATCGCAACAATACTTCTTCTACATCTACCCAGGTGTACAGTCGAATATCTGATGGAATCATCGTTATATATTCTCTTTAATCCAATTACAAAGCTGATGGAGCCACTCGATTACGTGTTCTTCATCTTCTTTCTTTATGGTAATGCCATATCGCCAAACTTGATGAGCTTTTCCGATATCTTGAATAGAATCATCACAGGCAATACGAAAGGAAGGAGTTGACTTATTTTTAGTTTGGGTTTTAACAGTAAGTTGACTAGCAGAAATTCTCAGCTCTTTACACCAGCTATCTAAGTTATGACCATGGTTTTTTATCGGATCTTGAAAGGATTTTGTGGTTCGTAAGTTGTTTCTTCTCAAGCAAATACTCTTGAGTCCACATTCCGCAGCATAAAACAGCAAAAGATAGGAAGAAGAACCAGTAACAGAGGTATGAGCTGCAAGATGCTTATGAAAAGCTTGTTTTAATTCACTTACACCAGCATGTATCATACTCGGATTTTATCTAATAGCTTACGGTAGAACAGGAACTTTAATAGTTTAACTCGTCTAGTAAGTTCGAAACAAGGGAATTGATTGACTGTGGGATAATCCTTGGCAGGGTTGATGGCAATAAGCCCTCTCTCCCTTATTACTGGGGTAAAGTTTAAGGTGAGCTAAGGCGCACAGGCTTGCGCGAAGGTCAAAGTTATCGGTCGGTATAGCGCTACGCGCAAGGCAAGAGGCAACAGGCAAGAGGCAAAAGTTGACGTGCATTAGCTTAGGTGCGCTTTCCGCATTAAGAATTTAATTCGCCACGGGTCGCACTTTGTCAGCTTTTATCAATGTCAAACACCTTAATGCGTAGTGCTATACTATCCGAGCAGCACTGTTTTACCCCTCTTAGAAACGATTAGGACAGATTTATTGACCAGAAATTAGCCTTCGCTTCGCAGCTCCTACAGAGCATCCCAAAATTCCTGTTCACCGTTGATAACAGGGTCAAAGGGAAAAAGTAAAAGTTTTTAATTATAACTAATTATCGACCAAACAGCCAGCTAAACTAGAAACTATTCCCGGTTTGGCTTCAACCTAATGAGTAATATCATGTCCCGATAATTCCCCTTAATAACAATCGCCCCATCTCCCCATCTATCTTGGACGAGCAATGTCACAGCCCTACTATCAGTTAAGGAGTTGAGAGTAGTTTTCAGCAGCTCACCCTTGATTTATCTCTGATTATCGTTTAAGGTATCTAGTGTTTGAAAAACTTGGGATTGTGTAATGGTTACAGGGACAACGATTGAACCAAAAATCAATCTAACCGAACAAAGAACCTACTGGCAGCAAAGGCTCTCAGGGGGTTTAGCAGTGTTAGAAATCCCAATAGATTATCCACGTTTATCGGTGTCATCGGTAAAGGTAGCAACAGAAGTCACCAAGCTGGATAGAGAGTTTTACCAAGACCTAAAAACCCTAAGCGATCGCTTCAAGGTCAGCCCATTTACGGTACTCCTGACCGCCTTGAAAATAATGTGGCTCCGTTATACGGGCATCGAAGATATCATCATCGGGTCTGTGGCAACTAGTGTAAAAGAAACCAGGGGGTTGAAGACCTCCCAGCAAGGGGAACACAAGGGTGGAGTTAGGATTAATCCGATTGCCTTGCGCACAGATCTAAGCAGTGATGAAAGCAGTGATATCAGTGGGAAAGAACTATTAAAGCGGGTTAGCCAAACAGTTGAAGAAGCTGCCTTATATCGAGATTACCCATTTGAAGAACTCCTCAAGGGGATTAACAGCAATCAAGAATTAGCAGAAGAATTAGCAAAAGCCCCGATTTTTCAAGTGATGTTGGTGTGGTGCGATCAACCATTCCCTCTGTCACAGACAGGAATTAGTGAAGCAGAACTCAAAGAAATCTCAGCCTACACCAGCCAGTGCGATCTAGTGGTGGTAGCTAAAGAAACAGAAGGAAAATTAACCATTAGGTGGGAGTACAACAGGGAGTTATTTAAATCCGACTCAATTAGGCGAATGTTGGGGCATTGGCTTTCCTTGCTAGAGGGAATGATGGCCAATCCGGAGCAGTCAATTTCTACCTTGCCCCTATTAACTGAAGCCGAACGGCAGCAACTGCTGGTGGAGTGGAACGATACCTCAGCAGACTATCCCCAGGACAAGTGTATCCATCAGTTGTTTGAAGAGCAAGCTGAACGCACCCCAGATGCAGTAGCTGTAGTATTTGAACAAGAACAACTAAGTTACCGAGAACTTAACCAACGAGCCAATCAACTGGCCCACTATTTGCAAGAACTGGGTGTAGGGCCAGAAGTATTAGTGGGTATTTGTGTAGAGCGAAGCTCCTTCAGAGCCGCTTCGCGAACGCATTTAATGCTGGTGGGACTATTGGCAATCCTTAAAGCAGGTGGGGCTTATGTGCCCTTAGATCCAGCCTATCCCCAAGAGCGCTTGGCCTATATGTTAGAAGATGCCCAAGCACCAGTATTATTGACTCATTCGTCCTTAGTTACCAATCAAGAGTCATTAGTTGCCGACAAAGAAAAATTAACAATAGTTTGCTTAGATACTGATTGGGAACTAATTTCTCAACAAAGCCAGGGAAACACCGATAGTGGCGTAAAGCCGGAAAACTTAGCTTATACGATCTACACCTCTGGTTCCACAGGCAAACCTAAGGGAGTGCAAATTCCTCATCAATCCGTAGTCAACTTTTTAACTTCGATGGCCCAACGGCCTGGATTAAGGTCACAGGATACTCTGGTAGCAGTTACCACCATATCCTTTGATATTGCCGGACTAGAACTTTACCTGCCCCTTAGTGTTGGAGCCAAGATCGTTTTGGTCAGCCGTGAAGTAGCTTCTTCCGGGCAGTTGTTGGGGAAACTGATCAAAGATAGTGACGCTACGGTGATGCAAGCCACTCCAGCCACCTGGTATTTGCTTTTAGCATCCGGTTGGGAAGGTATCCCAGGGTTAAAAATCCTTTGTGGTGGCGAAGCGTTACCCTCAGAACTGGCGGATCAGCTCCTCTCGAGGAAAGCTTCCCTGTGGAATATGTACGGTCCGACAGAAGCCACTATCTGGTCAACTGTCCATGAAGTAGCTAAAGGCAGGCAATCCCAACCAGGATTAGATGCTCCAGAATCAATCGGCCAACCCATTGCCAATACGCAAATCTATATCCTCGATGCCCATCTGCAGCCAGTCCCCATTGGAGTCGCTGGCGAACTACACATTGGTGGAGCCGGGCTGGCTAGAGGTTATCGTAATCGTCCAGATTTAACCAAAGAAAAATTTATTACCAATCCCTTTGATCAATCAAAATCAGAACGCCTCTACAAAACTGGAGATTTAGCCCGTTACTTGCCCGATGGCAAGATCGAGTTTCTCGGTCGTATCGATCATCAAGTAAAAGTTCGCGGCTTCCGCATTGAACTTGGAGAAATCGAATCAGTGCTGAACCGACATGCTGGGGTAAATCAAAGTGTCGTTGTTGCCCAGGAAAACCAAGGCAATGGTGTTTCAGGAGGGGATAAACGCCTGGTAGCTTATATTGTTCCCAATCCCAACTACCAAGGTAGTGAAGAGAAAGACGAAAGCGAAGCCCAAGCTATCCAAGAGCAATGGCAAGAGTTGTGGAACCTGGCTTATAGCCAAGAAGCAACTGAAGCCGATCCCACCTTCAACATCAGTGGTTGGAACGACAGCTATACCGGTGCGCCTATCCCAGCCGCCCACATGCGCGAATGGGTAGAGGGGACAGTTGAGAGGATTCTCTCCTGTAAACCCAACCGCGTACTAGAAATTGGTTGCGGTACTGGGATGTTGTTATTTCGTGTTGCTCCCCACTGTTCCTCTTACTGCGGTGTAGATATTGCTCCCCAAGCCCTGCGCTATATCCAGGAACAGATGGATAAATTGGAGGGCAGTTGGTCTCATGTAGAGCTGCGCCAGGGTTATGCTGACAAAGCGTTTGAGGAAATTGAGGCAGGAGCATTTGACACCTTAATCATTAACTCAGTGGTGCAACTTTTCCCCGGTATAGATTACCTAGTAGAGGTTATCGAAATCGCAGCGAAGTTGCTAAAACCTGGGGGAAGCATTTTCATCGGAGATGTACGTAGTTTGCCCTTGTTAGAAGCTTTCCATGCCTCTGTGCAACTCCAACAAGCTCCCACCTCCTTGACCAAAAAGCAATTGCTGCAGCGAGTGCGCAAAGCCATAGTCCAAGAGGGGCAAATGGCCATCGACCCGGGCTTTTTCACCGCCTTGGGGGCACATCTTCCCCAAATTAGTGACGTCCAAATACAGCTCAGGCGGGGGCGTTACCAGAATGAAATGAGCAAATTCCGCTATGATGCGATTCTTCATGTCGGTAAAGATATTTCTCCTACAGCAGAGCCGAGCTGGTTAAACTGGGAAGAGGCTAAAGGTAATGGTAATGATAACCAATTTAGTTTTATCCAGGAACTACTGGTGGCAGAGGAGCCAGAGGTCCTAGGTATTAAAGGAGTACCTAATGGCCGTTTGTCTGAAGAAATTGAGCTTCTGGAACTGCTGCACAATGGAGAAACTGCCACAGTAGGTCAACTAAGGGAAAAGCTCCAACAGTTAAAGGTTGATCCCATAGAACCAGAGGATTGGTGGGAATTAAGCGATCAACTGCCTTATACCATTGCTATTAACTGGTCTGACTCCCAAACTAAGGGTTGCTACGATGTCCTATTTCAAAAAGGCACATTTGCACCCAACTTCCCCATGAAGTCATCTGGTCATCTGCCCTGGACAGCCTATGCTAATAATCCCTTACAAGGACAAGTAGCCAGCCAATTGGAACCAGAATTACGCCGTTATTTGCACAAAAATCTACCGGACTATATGGTTCCGGCTGGCTTTGTGACCCTAGAGGAAATGCCTCTGACCCCCAATGGCAAGGTAAATCGCCGGGCACTTCCTGCCCCAGACCGGTCTCGTCCCGATTTGGCAACAGCTTTAGTTATGCCCCAGTCAGAAACAGAGCAAGTTATAGCTAAGGTATGGCAGGAAGTTCTGCAGTTAGAGGTAGTGGGGATTAAGGATAATTTCTTTGAACTAGGTGGTAATTCTTTACTCCTGACCCAGGTTTATAACAAATTAACAGGAACGTTTGGCTCCCAACTATCCATTGTCAAGCTGTTTCAATACCCAACCATACAGCGTTTGGCTCAAAATTTAAGTAAGGTACAAAAAGAAGAACTAGGTCTGAGTGACCGTAAACAAAAGAAAAGGCGTACCATTACTGGAACGGAAATAGCCATCATTGGCATGTCTGGTCGTTTCCCAGGTGCTAAGAATATTGATGAATTTTGGCAAAATCTGCGAGATGGTATCGAATCCATTTCCTTTTTTGGTGAGCAGGAATTGGAATTAGAGGACACCACCTTATTCAACGATCCTAACTACGTCAAGGCGGGAGCCGTTTTACCTGGTGTTGAGGAGTTTGATGCTTCTTTCTTTGGCTACAGCGCCAAGGAAGCAGAAATTATGGATCCCCAACAGCGAATTTTCTTAGAATGCGCTTGGGAAGCTCTAGAAACGTCTGGCTACAATCCTCAAACCTATTCCGGATCAGTAGGGGTTTATGCTGGTTCTGGCATGAATACTTACTTAATCAACAATGTTCATCCTAACCGCAGTTTTTCCCCCCAACGCACCTTTTTAGGTTCAGCCTTAGATCTTCAGGTAAGGTTAGCTAATGGTAAGGATTTTCTGCCCACAAGGGTTTCTTACAAGTTGAATTTAACTGGGCCGAGCGTTAATGTACAAACCGCTTGTTCTACTTCCCTAGTGGCAGTACATATGGCTTGCCAAAGTCTGCAAAGCGGCGAATGTGACATAGCTTTGGCAGGAGGTGTTGCGGTTACAGTTCCCCAGAAGACGGGCTATCTCTATCAAGAGGATATGATTTTTTCTCCCGATGGTCACTGCCGAGCTTTTGATGCTGAAGCGAAGGGAACTGTGTTTGGGAGTGGAGTTGGCATTGTTATCCTCAAATTACTCAGCAAAGCCATTGAAGATGGGGATAATATCCAAGCAGTGATTAAAGGTTCTGCAGTTAATAATGATGGAGCCTTGAAGGTGGGCTATACAGCTCCCAGCGTGGAAGGTCAACTAGAGGTAATATCATCGGCTATGGCAGAAGCTGAGGTCGATGCTAGTACGGTTACTTATGTAGAAACCCACGGCACAGGAACAGCTTTGGGAGACCCGATTGAAATAGGAGCCCTAAGCCAAGCATTTGCCAAGAGTAGTGATAAAAAAGGCGGTCTTGCCGAGGGTTCCCTTGCGCCTTACTCCGCTGAGGCGGAGAGCTTCGCTAACGGCGGCGCGGGGTCTCGGCCCTTTTGTGCCATTGGCTCAGTAAAAACTAACATTGGACATTTGATTGAAGCAGCAGGAATTGCCGGACTGATTAAAACAGTATTGGCCTTAAAACACAAGCAAATACCGCCAACGCTCCACTTTAAACAAGCTAATCCCAACATTGATTTTGAAAATAGCCCTTTCTACGTTAATACAAAACTTTCTGAATGGGAAAGAAATGGAACTCCCCGCCGGGCTGGAGTGAGTTCTTTTGGTATGGGAGGAACCAATGCCCATGTGGTTTTGGAAGAAGCACCGGAACAATTCAAAATTAAAAATGCAAAATTAAAAAATGAGCGCCCGTGGCATGTTTTGACACTATCGGCGAAAACAGATCAGGCTTTACGAGAGTTGGCAGAGCGTTATGTGAATTATCTTGATGGTGATCAAGATGCAGAGTTGGGTGATATTTGTTTTACAGCTAATACAGGACGCAAAGACTTTAACCATCGTTTAGCGGTTGTGGCTGAATCTAAACAGCAGCTACAGGAACAATTGGCAGCTTTCCCACCACCGATGGTTGGTGTAGTAAATAGTCAGCAAAAACCAAACGCGATCGCTTTTCTGTTTACTGGGCAAGGTTCCCAGTATGTGGGTATGGGTCGTCAACTCTACGAAACCCAACCGACTTTCCGAGAAGCCCTAGATCGCTGCGACGAAATCCTGCACTCTTATCTAGACCAATCTTTACTAGAAGTACTTTATCCCGACTCTGACCAGTCACTAGCCACTGATAACTGGTCACTGAATCAGACGGCTTATACCCAACCGGCTTTATTTGCCATCGAATATGCCCTGTTCCAGTTGTGGAAATCTTGGGGCATAGAACCTGATGTAGTGATGGGTCATAGTGTCGGGGAATATGTCGCTGCTTGTGTGGCTGGAGTGTTTAGTCTAGAAGATGGCCTGAAACTGATTGCCCAACGGGGAAGGCTTATGCAGGCTTTACCTCAAGATGGGGAGATGGTATCTTTATTGGCTTCATTAGAACAAGCGATCGCAGCCATTAAACCCTATGAAAAAGATGTTTCTATTGCTGCGATTAATGGGCCATTAAGTATAGTCATTTCTGGAAAGCGAGAAGCGATTAATGCAGTTATTACCACTTTGGAAGCTGATGGCATCAAGACCAAAAAGTTAACGGTTTCCCATGCTTTCCACTCACCATTGATGGAGCCAATGCTGGAAGAGTTTGAGCAAGTGGCCCGACAAATCAGCTTTTCTTCACCACAGATTAAGTTGATTTCCAATGTTACTGGTAAAGTAGCAACGGAAGAGATAGCAACCCCAGGTTATTGGTGTCGTCATATTCTCCAGCCAGTCCAATTTGCTGCTAGTATGAATAGTTTGGAACAGCAGGGTGTGGAAGTATTGCTAGAGATTGGTCCCAAACCAATCCTCTTGGGAATGGGTCAGGACTGTTTACCGGAACATCAGGGATTGTGGCTGCCTAGTTTGCGTCCTCAACAAGATGATTGGCAACAGCTCCTGACCAGTTTGGGTCAACTCTATGTCCAGGGAATATCGGTAGATTGGTTTGGTTTTGATATTGACTATGGGCGCTGTCGGGAACAACTACCCACTTATCCCTTCCAGCGACAGCACTATTGGATAGAAGCTCCGGATTGGTATCGCCAGGGAGTACTTACTCACCCGAATAGTAATGGTAATGGTAATGGTAACGGTAACGGTAAAACAAGCCACCACGAAGCATTGACCAAAACCCCCGAGAAGTCTCTAGAGAATTGCCTTTATCAGGTAGAGTGGCGTATCAAAGAGCGTCAGAGTTCTGCACTACTCAAGCCGAAGAACTGGCTGATATTTACTGATGCTCAAGGAGTTGGCCAGCAGTTAGTTGCCCTACTCCAGTCCCAAGACCAGGGATGTACAGTTGTCTTCCCTGGTAAGGAGTACGAACAGATAGCTGAGCACAAGTTCAGGATAGACCCTGCTAACCCTCAACACTATCAGCAGCTCTGGGAGAAAATCTCCAACATTGATGGGGTAGTACATCTATGGAGCTTAGATTCCTCCCTTGACCTAGAGTTAGCCTCAAGGATTAGCTGTGGCAGTACTTTATATCTAATCCAAACTCTCCTGAAGCAAGATGGTAAACCTCCTCGTTTGTGGTTTGCTACCCGAGGAGCGCAAGCAGTGGGAGCAAATCCTGCTGTACCTGGAGTGGCTCAATCTCCCTTATGGGGCATGGGAAAAGTTATTGGTTTAGAATACCCAGAATTCAATTCCGTCCTGGTGGATTTAGACCCTAACCCAGCAGTGGATGAGATACAAACCCTATGGGCAGAAATTCAGTCAGAGGATAAAGAAGACCAAGTAGCATTTCGCAACCAAGCTCGTTATGTAGCTAGGCTAGTATCTCGCTCCCCTGTTGTTGAAACAAACAAGCCTCTGGTGTTTGACAACGATCGCAGCTATCTAATTACTGGTGGCTTAGGAGATTTAGGTTTACTGGTAGCCCAGTGGATGGTAGAACAAGGGGCAAAAAACCTGGTGCTAGTAGGACGAAGTAGTCCTAAACCAGCGATCGAGCATAAGTTAAGAAAGCTAGAAAACTTAGGCGCTCGGGTGGTAGTAGCCCAAGCAGATGTCTCTAATGCAGGGCAAGTTACCGAGTTACTAACTAAGATAGAGCAATCCTCGTTTCCTCTAGGGGGTATAGTTCACTGCGCTGGAGTTGTTGAGTTCAGCGGACTGTCGCAGCAAGATTGGCAGCGCTTTGCCCAAGTTCTGGTTGCCAAAGTGCAGGGAACGTGGAATCTACATGCTCTTACCCAAAACCAGCCTTTGGATTTCTTTGTCTGTTTCTCCTCCATTTCCTCCTTATTAGGTTCTCACGGTCTAGGGAGCTATGGGGCAGCTAATGCCTTTCTCGATTCCATAGCAGCTCATCGTCAAGCCTTGGGATTACCTGCTTTAACCGTTAATTGGGGACCTTGGGGTGAGATAGGAATGGGGGCAAAACTGAGTACTGACCATCAGGGGCGAATAGCTGCTTGGGGACTAGCAAACGTAGCTCCGAAGCAGGGATTGTTTGCACTGGAACAACTGCTTCAACAAGATCTAGCACAAGTAGGTGTAATGTCAGTGGATTGGCAGAAGTGGCTACGGCAATTCCACAGTCTGCCACCTTTCTATGAAGATGTTGCGCCAAATACTACTGTAAATACTACTGTCAGGGAAACAAATCTTGATTTTAAGACAGAATTAGAGGCAGTTCCTGCTAACCAACGTCGGGATTTATTAGTAGAGCGCGTTCGTACCCAA
>NZ_JAAHHE010000216.1:0-10728 GCF_010692525.1 Moorena sp. SIO3B2 | reverse complement strand
CTTGCTTATTTAGCCTATTACCTACAGTACCACAAGAATTGTTGTTTATGTGAGGGGGTGAGCTTACCCCATGGATGAATCGTAGGGGCTTGCGCTCACCCCCTCACACTCCCCGATTTCCGGTCAAGTCCGGAATCTAGGCTAAAGCCTTGGCCTAAACGAACCAAGTCCACCTAAGTGGACTCAAGTTTCTTTCTAGCCTACGGCTACTAACAATGGTGCAAGATATCAGTTAAACCGACTTCAGAAATTTTGGGAGTTTCCGGTTAGCACACCTCATTTGCTGGAATTTCATGGTTGATTTTATAAAAAGTACGAAATAGACCAAAAAAATTACAATTAGCAGGTTTTGTATAAAAATCACTCACTAGTTAAGTTTTACAAGCTCTAGCTATTTAATTAATCTAAGATTGTAGAATATAAGGAAAACGTACTATTTCAGATTCAGAGGTGAGGTAAAGTTATGCCCCGTGGTGGTTATCGAGAAAATAGTGGTCGCAAGCCGAAGTGGAATCTGGGTCAAACGAAAGCAGTAAGGATTCCGGTAGTGATCGCAGATACAATTCTAGAAGTGGCTAAACGACTGGATGATGGGGAGAGTATAGAGTCGGTGATTATTCCTAAATCAGAAACCACTCAACTCTCTCAATGGACTGAAGAAATAGGGGCATCACCAGGAGACCCGAAAGACTCATTAATGGGATCTTAATTCAGAACTGAAATACCTATAATTTCCCTCGACAGTAGCTGAGTTGGAAGGCACGCGATCGCTTACCCTACCGAAGCGCACCAATCCCTCAGTTTTTAGTCTGGCAACTTGTACTGTTCTACAATCCGCTTGGCATACTCTGGCACATGTGCCTCTAACTTTTGTGGATGATTGCGCTTTAAATATAAATAGTTGCGGGTGAAGTGGGAGTCAATGGAAAAACGAGCATACTCCAATCCTTTCGGACCAATTTTTTCTATCACCACTCCCATCATTTTTGCTGCCCACATCGGTAAGGTAACTCCCTTGTCATAGGCAGGAATACTCTGTTGCACTGCCTGTTTGCGATCGCCTTTTGACATGACTGGTTGAGTTTCCAACTGGTCTTGCACCAAATCCAACATTTCTTGCCCGATGTTATTACGAACCAGAATCCACTGCCAACCAAAGGGAGCTCCCATGTAACCTACCACTAAATCCGCTAGGGAGTTTACATAATCAAAACAACTCATACAAGAGGAGGCAAACACATCTTTGAGTTGATTAGTCTTTAAGCCAAAGAAAGGTACTTTCTCAATCGAGCCATCCTCATGTTTGAAGTGAATCCGGAAATCCTGCATAAACTCGTAATGTACCACCGTTTCTGGTGAACGGCTGGTGGTTTCCAGAAATTTTTGCAACCCCTCACGGTTGACATTATCGACACAGGGCGTACCTAAAACATAGAGTTTTTCTAAACCGAGTTCGTTTTGCACTGATCGCAATGCTTGGATTTGGCAGCCAACACCAATTACTAATAATCGCTTCATCCCTGATTGTTCCACTTGCTCTAACACAGAGAGGTTAGGAGACAAGGTAGGCTTATTCACCCGTGCTGCTAACACCTCCTCTGGGGTACGAGCAATGATCGGCATCGGCTGAAAGCGGTCTTCTTCAGTGTTTTGGACACAGACTACACCTTCAACTTTACCCTGCTTGAGCATTTCCATAGCAATGGTACTGACAATTCCTGTCCACTGCGCCCCTTCTATCGGCTTAATCTTCTTAGCCGTGAGCATCTTCTGGTTAACACCAAAGTACCAATCATCTGGATGATCTAGATTGCGACTACGTCCATGGGCTTTTGTTTCCAAGTCAGCTATTTGCTGGTTTAAGAATGCACAAGCTTCCTTGACATAATGGATATAGTATGTATCACAAAGTCCACACTCGCTACACAGTTCCTTGGCAGGGCGTCGGCTACTTGGTTTTAAGGCTCTCGCTTTTTTATGTTTGGCAGGTTGAGGTGTCACTGAAGTCATTTTCTTAACTAATGGTCTATTGTCTCACGATGGTGAGCATTCAGCTGTCAGCTAATGCGCTACAGATGGTGCTACTTGAGGTGCTATCAGCCCTCAGCTTTAATTTGGATCTTGGTTATCGATTCCAACACAATAGACAGCAGTGTTAATGCGTTCGCGTAGCGGCTCAATGCTTAGCATCGCATATCTCGATTGCCAACACTGATCGGATTGTCTCTTAATTTTCTCTTATTTGGTACATTTTTACTAAAGCAAGTCATGCGTTCGCGTACCGTGGCCTACGGCCAATCCCATGAAGGGGATATAATTAGACCCTCAGCTCAATCAAAGTACCACCGTAGGGGGGCAGGGCGTGCGCCCACCCACCAAGGGAAAAGAAAACCAGAAAAACCCTCCTTTTAGTTACCAAATTCTGCCACCTGAGATTCAGACAGACCTGTTAGATTGGCCACCTGCTCCACCGTCATCCCTTGCTCTAACAAGCTCTGCGCCACCTGCTGCAACTGAGACTCCGCTTGATCAGCCCTTTGTTGTTCTTGATCAGCCCTTTGTTGTTCTTGATCGGCTCTTTGTTGTTCTTGATCGGCTCTTTGCCGTTCTTGTTCAGCTCTTTGTTGTTCTTGTTCAGCTCTTTGTTGTTCTTGATCGGCTCTTTGTTGTTCTTGATCGGCTCTTTGTTGTTCTTGCTCAGCTTTTTCCTCAGAAGTGGGCAGTAACTCCCCATCTAAATTTGCCCAGCGTAACCAAGTTGCTTCGATGCCGTTATAATCACCATGCCAACGCACCAAGCTCAAACCTAATGCTTCAGATACCAGTTGGTTTTGCTCATTAGGTTCTATCGGTTGGTAAACTCTATTTTGGAGATGAAATCCAGCCCAATCATCTGGATTGAAAGGATCAAACCAGAAATACTCTGGCACACGCATCTGATTTTGATAAATCTGCTTTTTCTCGTTTTTGTCACGCTCAGCAGTGCTTGCCGACAAAAGTTCGATAATCACGTCAGGAGCCTTTTCCTCCTCCCAAATCACCCAGCTTCGACGCTCTCCCTTGGGTACATCTAGAGCAACAAAGAAATCTGGTCCTTTATAGTCCTTATTTTTGAGTTGGGCAACGCTGTAGTAAACAAACATATTACCACCGACATAGCCATCCGACCTATTATCTAGCCAAGGCGATAGGGTATAAATGAGCAGATCCATTTGGGCTTTGTGCCGTGCGGTTTCCATTGGTATATCATCGTCACAGGGAAGGTCGGCCTGAGTGGGTGGCGCTGCCACTGCCATTGACTCTATAGTTTTAGAGAGTGTAAGCTCTGACATGGCTCTCCAAAGGTGTTAGTTTACCAAGTTTTGACACTTCTATGTTAATGGGTGCTGCTTCAACGCAAATGGGATCATATTTTGGAGGCTCTGGTTTTGGCGGACGGAAACTCTCCTAGATACCTAGAGAAATCACCTCCATCCCCTGGTCAGTTAATGCTTCTTTACAAAGAAGCCGAACTTTAGCTTTGATTGGGTCACTATCCGGCAACTATAAAGCTTTCATCCCCTTCTTTTCTTTGCTGCTGTCTTCAATGCTGCTTTTACCTCCTCAAAAGGCAGGGATTGCCCTAACACCTTCTGATCACTTTGCATTCAGGGGAAAGCACTGATGTATTCACAATTAAAGGTGAGGTAGCCAGAGTCCTCACCAATTTAGATAAACGAGAGATAGTCATTATTGTAACCAAATCGGGAATCGCTCACTGGATCTTCCCAAGGGGCTATCACGTCCTAGGTAAATCCTTTGGGTAACACCAAATCATCCACCACCCTGTAGTTATAGTAGTTTGCGTGTAGGTTAAGTAGACTCCCGACTCCTGACTCCTGACTGCTGAAGCGTTTGACCCACAGGCTTCAGCTTGTCCGGTATTAGCTGTAGAGGCTGAGTGCTGATGACTGTTCGCGTAGCGTGCGCCTAGGGCATTAGCTGAGTGCTCAATGTATAGATGGCTGCGATCGCGTAGCGTAGCCCTTCGGGCTAATCGCTACTTCCTCAAACCTAGACCCATCAGGCTGTTTGACTTTTTCAATGTCACCTTCGGTCTCTTAAAAGTAACGAAGAACTCTATCACTGTTTGCTGGACTTGACCAATAGTGGAGCTAGAGAGTAATTAATTATACAAAGTCGGACTATGTCTTCTGGTATTCACCAATCCCCAGCTGATTAATTAGTGATTAGTAATTAGTCCTTTGTGGCCAGTAACAAGTTTTCTGGTATTCACCCATGACCAGCTTAGTGATTAGTGATTAGTGATTAGTGATTAGTAATTAGTGCTTTGTGGCCAGTAACAAGTTTTCTGGTATTCACCCATGACTAATTACTAATCAATAAAAAACCGCCGCTAGCAATAATAGGGCGGCATGGTTAAGCAATCGGAGGGTAACTCTAGGTTACTTGGTTAATCTAGGATCCTGTTGTAGCAAATTTTACCAAATACCCCTGATTGTCTAGCTTTTACCATAAGCATTAATTGGCTCTTTGATAAGCCGGATATATAAATGCTTAAAGGTAGACCTAATTACTCGAGGCATACCAAAATCAATCGGTTTCATAGTATCAGGTAGTTTCCAATCCCTCACTTGGATTTCTAGAGGTCGATGGTAAGGAAAGTCAATCTCTGCTAAGTCTGGCAACAACCCTAGCCGTTTTTGAGCTGCCAGGGTAGGAACCAGGGCTGGTTCAACATTTAGAATTTCCACGATTGAGCGGTCGAGAGCAAAGACATCCTCCGATGCTCCTAAGATCCCCAAATGTCTCGGTTCACCACCAATCGGACCATTCCCTTCCTGACCAATAATGCCATCAATAATAGTCAACTGCGGATTAATCGCCCGTGCTGTTTCCACCAGCATTTCCCCAAAGCGAGTCTCATCCTTACCTGCTTCCATATGCCACCAGGCTTTCATTTTTCCCGGAACACAGCCGAATAAATTCTTGACCCCCATGGTCAAGGTCAACTGCATGTGGGATTTTACCTTCGGTAGGTTAATCACCACATCGGCATTCATGGCCTCTTTAGACAAACGCAGATGATTAAAGGTTTCGCTAGCAGTTTCATAACCCTTGCCGTGGAATTCCACCATAGGGATATCAAGTTCTGTCATCATTGGCAGATAGCCATTCGCCTTAGCCACACCCCTAGCACTCCCAAAGGCTGGGCTATCTCCGAAAAAGGGTTTACCCCCAGCTTCTTTGACTAGTTGAGCCACGCAGTAAACAATTTCAGGGCGAGTGATACATTCTTTACCAGGACGACCAGCAGTAAGTAAATTAGGTTTAAGCAGAACCGAATTACCTTTCTTAACAAAAGCACTCATCCCTCCCAAAGGTTCTAGCAGCCTTTCCAAGGAAGCTCGTAAGAGTTGTGGATTATAGGAATCAGCATGAATTAAACTAACAGTTGGCATAATTTAAGAGTTTTGATGTCAGGGGAAAATGATGAATTGTGTATTGTTATACCAATTTTCTGTAAAAGATGTAAACTTATAGTAAACTTGGGGATTGGAAATTTTTCAGCTTGTTTCCCGCCTCCAACAGATAAGTGACATTTTTCAAGAAAATCTGGTATTATTCCTGGAGGAAGTTGCCTATAGTAACAATTGTCTGTTGTAGTCTGAAAATCTTTTACTCTAGGGTGGCAGATTCTTCGATACACACGTAGAATAAGAATACATAGTGCATCTACTGAGTCTTAAATGTATCTACAGCTTGTCAGTTGCGTCTGCGGTCTTGTATCTAGGTTGAGCCTTAAATAATCACTCTAGGTCATGTTTAGGTTGAAAGCGTTATTCAATCGTTTCAGGGTGTATCAGTGAACGCATTTGTCCTATTCCAGGGTTTTAAGGACAGTACCTTGATACAGTAGTGCACTTACCAAACTTTTAAAGGATGTGGATTTTAACAAAATGTTTCTAATTCTCTAACTTACCTAATCCTGAAGTGTTTACTCTCCTTAGGAAGAATGGTTCCTTGTGTCATTCGTTGAATGCCGGGAAGTGTATCTAATCTTTAACCAATAAACGTTTCCGTTGCCGAATTTAAGGCTAGTTTTCAGGAAGATCGGAATTTTCTGTTGAAGCTAAAAATACCTATATCACTGGAGAATACCGATGCTCTGTTGACTGAAACCCTATCTATGGCACGGGTTAATCGCCACTTAAGGCAAAAAAATTTCACATTCAGCCTACGTTGCCAGATTTTACCTGGTTAAAACGTTTTGTACCAAGCAGGCTGAACAGAATAACATAATCAGTCAAACGAGGTGAACACACATGATTAATGTACAGGCTCCTGATTCCATCCTATTTCCACAACCAGGCGTCGGCAAGGTAGAACGTACCATTACCCCGACCAAGCCTGGGCGAGTCAAATTTAAAGCCACATACTGGCCCGCCCGGTTATGTGATCATGATTCCCAAGTTACCCTTGTGCCTGATGAGCAAGTGACTGTGGTGGGCCGACACGGGATTACGTTGCTGGTGGTTCCTGCAGGCTATATTTCCCCTGGCAATTCACCAGAGGATGAACCGGGGGTTCAAGAAGCTAGTCAATCCCAGAGCTTGGGATTGACTCAAAAACTGAGCTCAGTCTTTTCACAACTGTGGCGCTAGAGTTTAATAACCGTAAGCTTATGCGCTACGCGCACGCTGCGCGAACAGCTATCAGCAGTCAGCTTACGTGCTACTGGAAAAGCTTCCCTTTCTCGAAACAGTTAATGTTCTCCTAGCCAGGATAAATCAAGAAAGTTCAGACGTTATATATGTTACATATAACGTCTGAATTTGGGATTTTTTTTTCTGGCCAAGCTTGCATCTAAAGCTTGCATCTTATTTCATGTTCGGATAATCACCATTAATCAAAATCTCCTCATCTCCCCATCTCCATCTCCATTTGTAGTCTTAATTTTAAGAATTGGTATAAGTCGGTCGGTTCTCTTGGACTCATCTAACCAAAGACAAATCACAATTGAAGCTTAGTCAATCCATCGCATCTGGACAAAATGGGCTGGACGTCCCCAGATATCAGATGTTTCCCTAATGTCTACAATCGCCAGGTTAAAAGGAATGGCAGTAGTTAAGTATCGTTGCGCTAAGTTCCCCAAATCAGGTGTTAGTTGAGTAGCAGCCACCCCTGCAAAGCCAAGACCCAACAGTTGTTCAATCGGTCCTCGCGGCAGTAACAGATGAACTGCCAACCCTAGTCCAGCACCTAAAAACACTGCTACTGAGAGATTCGTGCCGCAGCGGGGGTGGATAGCCATATTCCATTCTCCCCTAGTCAGTCGCTCTAGGGCAGTGGGTACTGCTCGTCTCAACTCAGCCAAATTTACCTGACCATAGAGATAAAATCCTTGGTCAGTTGATAGTCCTCCTATCGCATTATTATCTGATGGAGGAGTGCTAGGGGTTGCACCAGCACCACTAGCACCATAGCGCTGACTTAGAACCCAGACAGTAGCGTGTTCTAGAGCATGAACCTGACGCACCATGAGAATGTCTTTTAACCCTGGAACGAAATTCAGCTGCCTAAGCAAATCTGTATCCTGTGTCGGTTGAGGGGCTGTAAAATCAAAGTCCCAAAAGTTACTGGTGTTTACGGAAGCAGAATTACTCATGGCAGCAACAACGCAAAAGCAGGTTCATTAATATCAGACACTTTCACTGTAGCATTGTGTCCGATTGAATACTTATCATTCCTAAACATTCAGCTGACTGCTTAAGAATGATAGCTGACTGCTTAGAAAACTTTATCATTCTTAGTTGTTCGTCAATTAACCATTAAAAATTAAATAACAATTAACCATTAACAATAAATATAGCTCCTCGCTGTTCTAGCTCAGGTTGAATTTTATCAGGCAAAACTGCGTTGTACCAAAATTTAGCACCTTGGACATTGGCTTTCTGAAGATTACTACCAAATAGGTTAGTACCCATCAAATTTGTCTGACTCAAGTCAGCATTAGTCAGATCGACGTGACGCAGTTGAGCATAACTGAGTTCACTACCACTGAGGTCTCCATAACTCAACTGAGCATGACTTAATTGAGCATAGCTAAGGTTAGTCTTCCTTAAGCTGGCATAATTCAGAGAAGCAGCACGCAGGTGAGCCTGAGTAAGGTTAGCACTATCTAAGTTTACGTGATTGAGATTGCTATGGTTTAGCTTGGCTTGACAGAGGTTGGCTTGACACAGCTTAGGGTTATTCAGGTTAGCTTGCTTCAACTTGGCACCGCTGAGGTTGGCATGATTGAGCTTAGTATGGCGTAAGTCAGCTCGATTAAGGTTAGCACCACTAAGGTTTACCCCACTGAGTTTGGCATTTTGCAAACTAGCACCACTAAGGTTGGCATCGCTCAAATCAGCATGTTGTAAGTCAGCATGAACCAGATTAGTCTCGTTCAAACTGGCATTGCTGAGATTTGCTTGCTGTAAATTAGTACGACGTAAATCAGCACCCCTTAGGTTGGTACTACTCAAATCAGCACTATTCAGGTCAGCTGTGATTAACTTGACACCACTAAGATTAGCACCGCTTAAGTTAGCGCCACTGAGTTTGGCAAGGCTTAAGTCAGCCTGACTTAAATTGGCACCACTAAGATTAGCACCACGCAGGTCAGCAGCCCTTAATTTCGTATTACGTAAATCGGCACCACTAAGATTAGTACCACGCAGGTCAGACCCTTTTAATTGGGGAAATACTCTATAGCTATCCGAAGAAATAACCCTCGGATTATCTGGCTGATCATCTTCTATTTTAATGAGATTATATTGAATATTTTGAGTGTAAATCGCTATAACAATATTGAAAACTTCCAAAAAATTTATAAACCACTTACACTCTTGCTCTGGAGAGTTTTCGTAATAGCGAATTATTTTAATACAAACGTCTAAATGAGCTTTTACGTACTTACAAATTAAAACAATTTTGAGCAAAATACTAACAATAGTGATCGCGTATTATTGAGTTGTTAGTAAAATAAATAGAGGAGATGGTTCCTGACTATCTTCAGTCGTAAAAAGCTCCACTAATCTTCTGCAGGTGCGCATAATTAAGTCGAGGGTTATAGTTGATTGGTTATAGTCAATGTAGAGTTGATCGATTTTTTGATAAATTTTACTATTTACTATGGCTAAGGACTTATGATTATGTACGTAAATTAATAAATATTTTTTAAGACTTTGTTTAAAGTCTCCATAATTTAGATTTTTAATTTGCTTAACAAAAATACGGGCTTGGTAATTGTAATTATACCATAGCTGTTTAGATTCAATTTTTTTAATAATATCAATAACTTCGTTTCCTATATTTGTCGGATTATAAGTGTCTTCATGTTTTAAGATAGGGGAATTATAGTGAACTGTATACCTAGCTATATCAAATGGAAATTGGTATTTTAATTGATTGGCTATATCTATAGCAATTTTTCGCTGTTCTATGGGATTTTTATGATCAAGATATTGAGGAACTAATAAATAAGACGCATAGTGAAAACTCCAATAACCTCTTTTAGCATTTGAATTGATTTCATTAAAAAGCTTTAGTTGATTATATAGAGAATTGAATTTGAACAGCAAGTTGAGACAAACAAGCGACTCCTGAAAAACGTAAAATTGAGAGCAATGACTTTAGCCAATGAGGAATGTAATTTGCCCGGGTGGTCATTACTAGCTATAACCATCTCTGAGAGTACTGTGGAAGTTAATGTAAATTGTGCCCAAGACTGCATCAACGGTTCTATCTTAGGTAACAAATGCCCCAATAAACAATACCTTGCTGAGGCATCCCAGTTCATTAACGGTACTTCATTGGACAAAATGTTAGAGTTGGCAGCGGTGCGACCCCGCGCTTTTTCAAAGCGCTAGGGAACGCGCACCGTGAGGAAGCACGGCTCAAGAAACTATCTCAACCCCCTAAATGGGTGATTACCGACTTTCCTGAGTAGAAAACTCTCACCCCTAAGCCAAAAGCGCCTGATTCTATGGGAACCTAAGAGAATAAATACAAAAACCTACTATTTTCGCTAAGCCAAAGCAACTAACAGGTTATGCAAACTCTAAGCACACCTCAAAGGGCTGCTACATTACCAGCTTTCGATACTACTATCCACCGCCGTCAAACCCGCCCTGTCAGAGTGGCTAATGTCACTATTGGCGGGGGATACCCGGTGGTGGTGCAATCGATGATTAATGAAGATACCTTAGATATCAATGGTTCCGTTGCTGCTATTCGCCGCTTGCACGAGATTGGTTGCGAGATTGTCCGTGTCACTGTTCCGAGTATGGCACATGCTAAAGCCCTAGCCGAAATCAAAGAGAAACTAGCAGCGACCTATCAATCGGTGCCTCTAGTAGCTGATGTCCATCACAATGGCATGAAAATTGCTCTGGAAGTTGCCAAGCATGTGGATAAGGTGCGGATTAATCCAGGATTGTATGTATTTGAAAAGCCCAAAGCCAATCGCAGTGAATACACTGAAGCTGAATTTGAGGAAATTGGGGAAAAAATTCGGGAAACCCTAGAACCCCTAGTCATTTCCCTCCGTGACCAAGGGAAAGCTATGCGCATCGGAGTCAATCACGGTTCCCTAGCGGAACGGATGCTGTTTACCTACGGTGATACCCCAGAAGGGATGGTGGAATCTGCTCTGGAATTTATTCGTATCTGTGAATCCCT
>NZ_JAAHHE010000215.1:0-10773 GCF_010692525.1 Moorena sp. SIO3B2 | reverse complement strand
GTTATCCCACGTCAAAATGATCGTCTTAGAATTTAAGGTCAAAGGGAATAAAACTCAATATGCTGCCATTGATGAGGCGATACGCACTGGTCAGTTTGTACGAAATAAGTGCATCCGTTACTGGATGGACAACAAAGGGATAGGACAAAAAGACCTGTATCGCTATAACACGTGGCTGAGATCTGAATATCCTTTTGTCACAGACTTAAACTCTCATGCCTGTCAAGCTTCGGTGGAAAGAGCTTATAGTTCAATTTCTAGGTTTTACGATAAGTGTAAAAAACAAGTCCCTGGCAAAAAGGGTTATCCCAAGTTTAAAAAGTTTTCTCGGTCAGTTGAGTATAAAACATCAGGCTGGAAACTTTCAGCTGATACCAAGTATATAAAATTCTTAGACAAAAAAGGTATCGGGAAACTAAAGCTTAAGGGAACCTGGGAGTTATGGCGTTACGACCAAAATTTGATTAAACGAGTTAGATTGGTTCGTCGCGCAGATGGCTATTATGTTCAATTTTGTGTAAAAGTTGAGATTAAAGAATCTCTAGATCCGTCCCATACCAATGTGGGACTTGATGTGGGTTTAAAAGAATTCTACACCGATTCAAAGGGAAACACAGAACCAAATCCAAGATTTTATCGTAAGGGCGAGAAACGGTTGAAATTTTATCAACGCCGAGTTTCTCGTAAAAAGAAAGGCTCTGCTAACCGAAAGAAAGCCATTGATAGACTAGGTAGGCAGCATCTTAGAATAAGTAGACAACGTGAAGAACATGCCAAAAGACTGGTTAGAAGTTACCGCAAGAAGAGTGCAGCCTTTATAGTTGGTAGGCTATGCATCAAAGGTGGCAGGTTTTGTTGTAAGGCTGCACTCTTCTAAGGTTTCGTCTCCGGCACGTTGCGTAATCAGGTCTAACGACCTTGTCGCCTACGAAGATCTAAGAGTTAGGAATTTGGTTAAAAATCACTGTCTCGCCAAGTCTATTAATGATGCAGGTTGGTATCAATTCAGAAAATGGTTGGAACATTTTGGTACTAAGTTTGGTCGGATAACTGTTGCAGTTAATCCGGCTTTAACCAGCCAGAATTGTTCCCAGTGTGGTGAAGTTGTCAAAAAATATTTGTCAACTCGAACTCATACCTGCAAATGTGGTTGTCAATTAGACAGAGACCACAATGCAGCCATCAACATTCTTAAGAGAGCCTTCAGTACGGTGGGGCACACCGGAACTCGGATCCATGATCTGTTCGCGTAGCGTCGGCGAAAGCCGATACGCTTTGGGAGATCTGTCCTCTACTCTTCCTGACTCCGGTCTGGTTGAGCAAGACGGGTCGTTGAGCAAAGAATCCCCGTCCTTTTAGGCCGGGGAGTGTCAAATTTTGAATTTTGTAGGTCATGGATAGCCTAGAATCCTATAAATTCTAAACGCTCAAGGTTGTTAAAAGCTTTGAAATCGGCCTGTTCACTACGATGCTCCCATGTCAACATTTACCAATAGACTATTAGTTCAGCTTATTTAAGCTCATTCATTTCTTGCCAGACATCATCCATTAGGGAATTATCATCACCGTTTTCTGATTCCTCATCAAAGGAAATATCGTCCAGTTGAAACATATCTTCATCACTATCATCAGACATTTCACCGAGATCAAAATCATTACTACTGTCTGTTGATACTGCTGACAAATCCAGCAAATCTTCTTCCGCTGCTGTCGGTGATTCTACGAACTCTATATCTTCGTCAACACTATCGGAAAAGTCTCCTAAATCAAAATCATCTTCTTGACTAGTTGGGGTTTGTTCAAAACCAATATCTTCCTCACTTTCCGACTCACTATCGGAAAAGTCTCCTAAATCAAAGTCATCTTCAGTACTGGTTGGGGTTTGATCGATAGCAATATCTTCCTGACTATCGGAAAAGTCTCCTAAATCAAAGTCATCTTCAGTACTGGTTGGGGTTTGATCGATAGCAATGTCTTCATCTGCATCAAGTGTTGGTTGAAGTTTCATCTCATCGGAGATAGCAGTTGAGGCATCTTCCTCCAGTGCTTCAGCTACTGATATTCCAGTAGCAGTCACAGCGGCTGTGGCTGCTCCAACTCCAAGCTCCAATCCAGAATCATTGCTAGTTTGTGGCTCTGGGAGGTCTGGCTGTTCTGCTACCTGGGTTGATGTGCTTTGCAATGTTTCACCACCAATAGCTGATATATCATCAACTTTATCCTGAGTCTCGACAAGGCAAAATTCTAGATTAAGTCTTACCTTGCCTTGCTGCCAGTCATTAGCAGCAAATTGCAACACTTCACAAGGAATACCCGATTCGCTAAACCAACTTTCCTGTTCTGGAGTCCATTCATCCCCTAAGACTTCTACCAATTTCTTTTTGATAGCAACTAAGAATTCACCGACCCTAAAGGTACGGTTACCAATAAAGATTTGAGCAGATTCATCCACTGATAGTACTTCACCAACAGCGAGTGGCTTGAACTGATTATCCACGACTATTTTCCCCGATCAAACTTTTCGATAAGCTTCCATGCCTAGAGGGCAGGAGTTTCATTGCCCAACCATTGAACTAACTATTCCTTTGAGGCAAAGGTCGGTTTCCTAGGGTTAATTCCCCGATGCCTCTAGGCATTAAAGCGGGTTTTCAGTAGAAGCAATTTAGGGCATGCACTCAATCACGGAAATATATAGTTCTTAGAAGAACCAGCCGTAGGAATGTAAGCCTTTACCCAATAGATTGACTCCCAGATAGCAAACCCAAACAACTAGAAGTCCTGTCCCTGCCAAAATTGCTGGTCGGCGTCCTTGCCAGCCACGGGTAATGCGGGCATGGAGATAGGCAGCAAACACTAGCCAGGTAATTAATGCCCAGGTTTCTTTTGGGTCCCAACTCCAGTATGAACCCCAAGCCTCGTTTGCCCAAACGGCACCGGCAATAATCCCAATGGTGAGCAGAGGAAACCCCAGCCCAATAATACGATAGCTGATATTATCGAGAGTGTCGGCAATACTAAGCCTCTGGGGTGAGAGGGTGGGTGCTGTGGATACCGATGGTAGGGGTGAGTCGGGGGTAGTTACTAAATCGAGCACTGCTGTAGTACTAGCTGCATTACTCTGTCCCAGTTCAGCTAAAGGGGATGAGGTATCAGAGGTAACTACAGCCTGAGAAATTGGATCATTACCGTTGCGCTGTAGTTTAAAATTGGAATTCCCTGGTAAGTTATTCGGTAAGTTATTCTTGCTGCGATAGCCACCAGTACCGACAGAACTTCCTCGCAGTTCCACGTTCTGACCACGGGTAATCACTAAAAATGCGATCGCTACCAGGGCACCTACCATCAGGGTAGCGTAACTAAGCATCATGATACTAACATGCATCATTAACCAATTGGATTTCAGAGCAGGTACCAATGGAGCGCTTTCCTGCATGTCTGGTGGTAGGGATAGAGCGGCAAACGCGGTAATTCCCATGGCGACTGGTGCAGTAGCCACCCCTACCAATCGGCTGCGACTCATGTTTTCAGCAATTAGGTGAACTGTGGTAATTCCCCAGGTCAGGAAAAACAGGGATTCATAGAGATTACTGATCGGGAAGTAGCCTGCCTCTAGCCATCTTGCTCCGAGTAAGGTAGCAGTGCAAAGGTTGGCGGTTGCCATCCCTGATATTCCTAAGGGTGACAAATAAGGAATTTTAGGAAAAGCGGCTCCTACCCAGTAAATTAACATCGTCACAAACAGGACGAAAAAGGAAATATTATCTAATTTGTTCTGGAGTGTAACCAGATCCATAAAGCGTTCTCTCTCAAGTCTTGTATAAAGCTTATATTATTGCAGCATTACTACTATCCTATCGGTTCGATGTGCCCCTTTTGATAGAGTGCTAGTGGGTTAGTGTGTGAGTTCGTCTTTAGGGCAGAAATAGTTTAAGTTCAAAAATCGAAATAAATGTAAGGCAGACCACTCTGAGGAGCAAACAACCAAACTACGTAGAGACCTACTGGTACCAACAACAACTTCACCGGCCAGTTGAGTTGTAATTTCAGACCCCTTCGGATACTGTAAACCCCAGCCATTGAGGCTGCTAAGCTAACTAACAGGAGAAGCACCCAGAAGCGTTCCATACCAATAGCGGTTAAGTAGACTTTTTGACCAAATTGGATGTCAGCTGGGTGACCCCAGAGATTCTGGATGACTAAACTGGCTTGTTTGAGATTGGGGATGCGGAAAAAAATCCAGGCAGTAAACACCATAAATTGGGTCAAAAACCAGCTTACCAAGACCCCTGACCAACTTTGCCACCAACGTTTTATCCCATCTCTATTTTCACAGAAAGCTTCGGTCAAGCGATGAAGGACTAAGGCTAGACCATGCAAGCCACCCCAGGCTACAAATCCCCAAGCTGCTCCATGCCAGATACCAATAATGACCATTACGATGAATAGGTTAACGCAGGTACGAGCAACCCCTTTACGGGAACCGCCCAAGGGAAAGTAGAGATAGTTACGGATCCAATCCCCTAGAGTGATGTGCCAGCGACGCCAGAAATCCGCAATGCTGATACTGAAATAGGGAAAATCAAAGTTTTCTGGAAGATTAATGCCCAGTAACACTGCACTACCACGGGCAATGTCTACATAGCCGCTGAAATCGAAATAGAGTTGTAAACCGTAGGCAAAGATAGCTAACCATAAATCTCCACTACCAGCCCGTTCTATATTGCCAAAACACAAATCAACAAAAATCCCAATGTGGTCGGCTAACAGTGCCTTTTTAATCGCACCAGATGTAATCAACCAAAGTCCTTCTGTTGCTCGATCAAGACTTGGAAATTGTAAGGTTTTAAGTTCAAGGGCAAACGGATGATAACGAGTAATTGGACCAGAAATAAGTTTAGGAAAAAACAACTTATAAGCAGCAAACTGGAGGAGATTACGAGTTGCTGGAGCCCCACGATAGACATCAATGAGATAAGCAATGCCCTCAAATATAAAAAACGATATTCCTAGAGGAACAATTAAGTTATCCCTAATCCAATTCGCCCCATCTTGGGCAATGGTAAAGTTGATGATTACTGCCAAATTTGACAACATAAAAGGAATATACTTGAAGCCGAGCAAAAAGATAACATTTAGGAAAATACCTAGCCACAGTAGTCTTGACCGTCGGTTATTCCAAAAACTATCAGCCAATAGCCATTCTTCATTGGAGAGATGATAATTCGTAGCATGGGAACCAGAAACTGTATTCGTTCCAAGTGCTTGTCCAAAGTAAAAATTAATTAGGGTAATCAACACCAACAGGGGAATGTATTGGATTTGTAGTGAAGCATAAAATATTAGACTGCTACTTAATAAAACCAAAAGTTTTAGTTTGGGAGAACCTGTGGCAGCTGTAGAAGATTGCACCAACCAGTAGATTCCCAAAACTGCTAGCAAGAAACAGCTGTAGGTAATCGAAATAAATGACATTTTTTAAAGATCAAGGGTGAAGGATGTTTGCCTGATAGTGTGTAAGCATTCAGCTATCAGCCATCAGCATATGCCCGTAGCGCATATGCTTACATATCGTTTCCGTTTGAATAGTTATAGCGGTTTGCGTGTAGGTTAAGTATAATTACGAATCTTGACTACTGACTACTGACTACTGACTACTGACTACTGACTACTGACTACTTGTTGTTATTGTAATTAGCGCGGGTTGCAAACCGCTATATAATTATTGGTTGTTCGTTAATTTAAAACTGATTAATAATTAATTATTAATCACTAATGACTAATGACCAAGGCATCATTGGATCTTTAGCCAACTGCTTAGAAACTTGGTAAGCACCATAGCGGTTGAGATGGCTGGGGTCGGAAAAGTAGTCATGTTTAGTTAGCAACATCTTATTGAAATCTCGGAAAATCAATCCCCCTTCTAGATCAAAGTTGTACATGTATCGCTGAAATTGTTTATCATATTTGCTCCGCACTGGATCTAAATATTCTTTAGTCAGGGGTAGGTTGACCATAACGATACTAAGGTCATGCTTCTGGGCAAATTCCAGCAAATTTCTTAGGGCTTTGTCTTGCTGACCTCCTAGCTGAAAATACCGGTAATCACCATCATAAATACCGGGAACTTTAGGATGTTTCTGGTAGTAGGTAGCGGTGTTAAAACGAGTTGACAGGGGAAGGAAGCCATCAAAGTCAATTTTCCAGGTTGGGGATAATGTCTTTTGAGGCTTTTTGGCAGTCTCGGTTGTGTCTAGTTGGAGGAACTTTTCTAGGTCAACCAACTTTTCCCGTAACAGAGATTTGAGCTGGCTTCGGTGAGGATAAGTTAAGGAAATTTTGGCTATTGACTGATTTAGCCAGTCACTGATTAACTGATAACTATCATTAAAAACCTCTAGAGGTTGGTCTGTGGCATCTGTCGGTAATAGTGGTTGTTTAGTGCGGTTCGGAAAAACTCCTGCCATTAGAGCTTGGTAGCCTGGTGATGCGATAATCGAGTTGTAGGTAGCATCAACTCGACCATTGTTAAAGGCTCTGACCCCATCAGCCCAAATAATCAATTTAGGCAGTTGCTCCGGAGTTAAGACGCGCCGAACCATGAAGTCTACTACCTGAGCTGTGGCACCATTAACCCCAAAGTTAAACACGTCAATGCCAGGATAGCCCTGTTCTTCCAAGGCATTTTGGAGGGCAATGGGATCGATTCCCCGCATGGCTCTGGAACTGCCCATAATCAGTACATCAGGGATACCACTCTGAAGCAGGCGTTGTTGGTACAGAGCTAGCTTTTCATCTAACATCTGGTTATTGAATGAAGGATTGGGCGATCGCGCTGCGGCCAGCATGGCTGCCATGGTAGCATTGCCGTTTTCATTCACAATCACCATGGTATCCCCAGGAGCAGTAAACCCAGAGGTATTGAAGTTTTCAGTCCCGAGACCCGCCCCTTTTTGCAAAGATATTTGGGGCAAAGCAATGGGTTTGGGTGATGAGTTCGTCACTGCCTTTACTTCTGCTGATGGTGAGGCTTGAGACTGTAGCAGCTCACTAAAGCGCCAATCTGTGATCAGTGTTAGTAGTAATCCTGCTACGCCCCATACCATGCCTACTGCTACGCCTTGGATAGACAATTTTCCCCTAGCCTGTCTCTTGTCTGAGAAGGCTGCCATGTCTTGGTTTTCTACAGTTGGTACAAATAGCTGAGAGTAGCATAGCAAACGCTGGAGTATGTAAACTAAACCATCAACTGCTCCTTTGAAACCCTGGTTGAGATCGTCGTGGGTTAGATCACGACGCAGTACTGGTTCCCCACTGGGAGTTACCAAATCACTCAGGTAGGCATCTGAGGCAGCAAACTCTGGGGTAGCTTCTGGGACTAGACGCTGTCGATGAACAAAATCAACTCCATAGTTCCAGGAGGGGGAGGTAGCACCAGCGCGACGTCCATAGAGCCGCAACCCAGTAATTTCCGACATAGCCAGCTGCTCTAGGAAGCGGGTAATTTTTCGAGTGACCTTAGATTTTCGAGGACAGACCGTTGCCTCGCTCATGATGTGCAACAAGTCTTGTTTACGGCGAATTTTAACCCTTACTCCACCTGTTACCAATCGTTGGTCAATGTCGGGATTAAGTAAGCGTTCCAACAAAAAGGTCAAGGCATCGTGATGCCCTGTTTGGGCTAAGGAATAGGTGGATTCTCCTAAACTCTGGTGGTCTGCTGCTGGTAAGTTGAGCCAGTGAATCCAGGCTGGGGATTCGGTTTCTGGCAGTAAGGAATTGTTGGCAGCTTGACCATTCTTTCCCAAGGGGGGTTGGAGAGAGTCAGCTTCCTGAGACAGTAAGGTTTGACTAGGGAACTGACTTGACTCTACACCATAAATAGTGGCACCCTGGATACCTTGAGGAGCGATTAAATCGAGTATTGAGGCAATGGTACTGACTAAGGTTTCTTTTTCTGGGGCAATAGTTTTTCGGCGGTGGATGAAGCTAGAAAATACATGTAGGGTGGTTTCTTTAAGAATGGCTCTAACGGTTATTCCTACCGCTGCTAACCCCTGATTTAATAACCGCTGGATTGCTTCTACATCTCCCCAACGAGCCCATTCCTTGAGGACTTCTTCTGGAGGGGTCAAATCTACTCGCAGCTTCCAATCAGGAGTGGCTTCGCCACTTACCTGAAAGCAAATCAGGGCATCTCGAAACCCTTTGAGTTGCAAGGAATGTAACCGGTCGATGATGGGCTCAGATAGTAAGGAGGGATCGGGGCTGTAGTTAGAATTACAAATTATCCAGAGCCGTCGGTTAGGGGGTGAAGGGTGAAGGTTAGTTTGTTTAAGGTTAGAACTTGCCCCGGAAAATCTTCTAGCTTTGGAATCTTGGTGTTGGATCCGGACTTTAACACTGACACCTAGGTAACTGAGGGATTCACTGAGATAACGAGCGATCGCATCTGGAGAACCAGAACGGGCAAGACTTTCGTTTGAGACAGTTAAGTCCGCATCAGTATCAGTGGTTATGGCGTCGAAAGACGTCTGGGAAGATTGGTTAGAAGCATTAGTGGCATCATCGGTCGGTAGTTTGATAGCGATTTGCTTAATCCAGTCTGGACGCTTCTGCCCCACTCGACGCCCATAAACAATTATTTGATAGATCGGGTTTGCTAAGTCTAGGGGAAACTGAACTTCTCCCTGTTGCAGTTTCAGGGCTTTGATAAGGCGGTTGACTAACTTATTGGCTTCTACTCCCTGAGGGTGTTCACACAGAATGTGCAAATTGTTCCCTCGCAAACGGATTCGTATGGATAACCCAGGTTGCCTAATGGCACAATAAGCCCACTTGGCAAGGGAGGGCGGAGGAGCTTTTGGGAGACTCTGATCGACATCCAACATCACAAATTGATTAACTGGACTGGTAACGGAGGAATGATTTCTTCATATCTTAGATGCTCGCCTTGATTTAAGCACAATTTTCTGAAGACTACTTATTTGTTGGGCAAATAAAATTCATTTAGCTGACAATAGAGGTTGAAATCCTCAGCAGCCCAGACTCTAAAACAGGGGGGCTACACAAATGAACGCTGACAAAAGCAGCTTTGAGACTCAGTAGGTAAATCCCAGGTAATATTGGAGTCAACAGGACTTACGCCAAACTGGGAAACGCCCTTATCTAGTAGTCTCAGGAGGGAGACCCTACAAATAGATAAAAATCGAGTTACTGTGGAAGTCTGGCTCTTGTGCCCCGATGTGAAATTTTTGGCTTTGTTTAGTTCATTTGTACTAAAAATAACCCAGATGTCTTCTTCTCAACCAGAAATACCAGAAATCAGGTCAGCAGACCTGTTTAATTTAGAAATGCCCACAAAATTCTTCGTAAGTCTAGGGACTGCTCCAATGCTTTTAGGTATACTCTCAATACAAGCTATGGGTTCATGGTTAGAAGCTACAGGTATTAGTAGTGAGGAAGTGTTTCGAGGGCAGAGATTGCCTGTTCTCCCTTTCCCAGATTTGGAAAGGGATGATCAAGATGATCAATAGTTTAAATTGACTTCAAATTTGCTGTTGTTTTTGCTATGGATGTACTACAAAGTTGCTCCTAGTCGTGGATACTGCCATCGGGCAAAACTGCCCCCCTTAGGTTTGCCCCTGTCAGTTTCACCAAGAGCTTACCATTAGAACCCACTTTAGCTCCACTCATGTCAGCTCCACTCAAATCAGCTCCACTCAAATCAGCTCCAATCAGATTAGCCTCTCGTAAGTTAGCATTACTGAGGTTAGCTTGAAATAAATTGGCTCTAAAGAGATTAGCACCTTCGAGGTTAGCCCCGGCAAGATTGACCCGATGGAGAAAGGAATCTTTTAGGTTAGCCTGACTTAAATTAGCGGATTGCAGATTCCGATTTGAGAAGTCTCTTTCTTTGAGGTCTGCTCCGCTAAAATCAGCACCACTCAAGTCAGGAGGGGCTTTGGGAGTCCGAGATTGAGCCGTCGTGGATGGTTGGGCTCTAGATTCAGCAGGGGGCTGGGCAGTCCGAGCTTGGGCTGGAGTAGTCCGAGATTGAGCGGTCGTGGATGGTTGGGCTCTAGATTCAGCAGGGGGCTGGGCAGTCCGAGGTTGGGCGGTCGTGGATGGTTGGGCTCTAGAGTTAGCAGGGGACTTGGGAGTCCGAGGTTGAGCGGTCGTCGATGGTTGGGCTCTAGGGTTAGCAGGGGGCTTGGGAGTCCGAGGTTGAGCGGTCGTCGATGGTTGGGCTCTAGATCGTTCTGGTTGTTTGTATTTGTAATAGTTCGGTGGGTTTGGCTGGGGTGATGGTGGTGGTTTTGGTCTTGGATTTGGATTACGATAATTCCGATACTGTGTTCTGCCCCTAGCTTGCTTTTGTGAAGCAGTGGGTAAGGTCTGATGCGATCGCAATTTTTCTCGTGCCTGATTGAGTAACTTAAGTTTTTCTTCAGCTTTTTGCTTGAGGCGAGGATTATCCTCAGGAACACGATCGGGATGCCAAATAAATGCTAAATCCTTGTAAGCCTGGTTCACTTCTTCCGGTGATGCTCCAGGCTCCAGTTCAAGAACTCTATAGCATTGCTCTAGCTCATTTTGCTTCACCACCATATTATGTGTAACCTAGCGACTTTTCCTTTCTCGACTCTAGACTATCAACTATAGGCTTGCTTGTGTTGTTCCCTATAGTCTAAAGACTACAGCCTAGGTAAGCATTCAGCTATCAGCGGTCAGCTATCAGCATTCAGCTATCAGCATTCAGCTATCAGCATTCAG
>NZ_JAAHHE010000214.1:0-10838 GCF_010692525.1 Moorena sp. SIO3B2 | reverse complement strand
GCTGCTTTATGATTTGAAACGGTATTCTGAGGCGATCGCATTCTACAACCAAGTACTGGAAGTGGATGCCAAAGCTGCTTCAATTTGGATTGACCGAGGCACAGCTTTTTATCAACTCGGTCGATATCAAAAAGCAATCACCGATTTTGACAAGGCGATTCAACTTGATGCTCAAAACTCTTTGGCTTGGAAACAGCGAGGATTTGCCGATACTTTTTAGCTGCCAAAATCTTCCAAAAAGTCAATCCTGGCTCACTAATGCAAGCTGATTTCTCAGCCAGGGGGTATCTCCCAAGGCTCGCAGAAATATACCACGAGCGCCATTGATGTCTCGATCCATAGATCGACCATCAATTTTTGATTTAATAATTTTACTTCCGCCGATGTTGACCAACTCCCCAGTCCAGCTGACAGTTTTACTCGTATAGGCTTCGCAGACGTCTATCACCATCTTTCCTGACTCTTGGGCTTTGTGCTTGAGAAATTCTTTGAAACGGTAATGAGCGAAAGAGAGCATATTGCGAACTGTTTTTGATCTAAGTTTGCGATCACTTTTTCTCGACATCTGAGAAGTCTCAAAGGTGGGAAGCAAAATTACATCAAAATTGTCAACTATAAATCTGGCAGCTTTGTGATGGATCTCGTTCACTAAGTTTTGAATCCTGATCACCATCCGCCTGGAAGCTTTTCTCATTCGACGCTTCTGGCCACCTTTGGCTTTGCTTATTTTTGAAATCAGATTATCCAGGTGTTGACATAAGCGTTGAATTTGAGAAAAATCACCATTGCCAATTTTTCCGACAGAAGTTTCACTAAAGAATGTCAAGAAAGTCCTAACTCCAGGATCCAAAGCAACTACTCTACCTTGGTTTTCGGCTTTAACGTTAGTCACTTTGTGGGGGACTACAAGGTAGTAGTCCCCATTAGTACTGGTCAATCGACAGTCACAGATATTATCAGGCAGGCTCTCGGCAAAGGTTAATTCCCCTAGTTTTGTATGATAGATCCCCTTGTCTGAAACTGCTGATTTAGGAATATAGCAAGACTGGACAGGATTCTTTCGAGATCTAAATCGAACTCGGTTAATTTGCTTAGTCTTTTTGTACTTTTTTTTAGCTTCCCTGACAGCGGTGCAGGCATCCTTAATCGCTATCGATTTAATTTGATAAGGTACTGCCTTGCACCACTCTGGAAGGTCATTTAATATCCCTGTTTTAATAGCCTTCCAGTTGGCTTTAACTTCTCCATTCTGGAGTATTTTGACGGTCTTATTGAAAACATAGCGGGACACTCCGAACCATTGACGAACAATAGACCGCTGTTCAGCATTGAGGAATATCCGAATCTTTTTTGATTTTTGCCCCGTATTTTCTGAGCCCGTGGACGCGACAATAGAAGAGGTGAATGATGGAGAGAAGATCTGCTGTAAGTTCTGATCAAAGACAACTTTTAGGTTGGTCGAGAACCAAGATTTTTCCACCGTTGATACTGACCAGGTGCTCAAAGAGTTCAAACCCGAATCGGGTAAGTCTGTCTCTACAGGCAACAACAATCGTGAGCTGATCTCCTCGCATAAGCCGCTCCAGTATGGTCTTAAGTCCCTTCCTTTTGTAGTTGAGACCTGAGCCGATGTCTTTGATGATTTCGGCTTGTGGGAAAAGGGAATGCATATAGGCGATTTGTCGGACAAGGTCGTCTTTTTGCTTGCTGGAGCTGACTCGGCAGTAGCAAATTGTGCTTGCAACCCGAACAGTTCTATCATCTGTAGATCTACGTCCGAAAGTGAGCAAGCTTTCGGGATCAAAGAGTCTTGTTCCTCCTGGAGTTTTTTCGCACCTGATCGTTCCATCATCCGCGTATTTCCTCAATGTGTTCTTGGAGAGTCCCGTAAGTTCGACCGCCTTACGGAGTGGTATTAGTGCCATGTTTTTATCTTGGCATATTTTGGTAGATATTGTAAGATATTATGTGTGCATTTTGGTTAACTGTCACGAGCCTCCTTCTAGAAAGTCATTATTTCATAGATTGGGCCAGGACTGTTCTACCCGAATAACAAGCTTTCTCTATTACAAAATTTACATTTTGTAGTATATTATGCTGTGTTGAGGCATTTGTTTAAACAGAGCTTGATGAGCAGACAATTGCCTAATTAATCAATTAATTAATCACGCTTGGGTTATCCGACATCGGGTAGCCTAACCCTCCAAGGGTTGGAACTAGTGAATGTGACACAAGGAGGAGTTTGTAACATTACTTAATATCCTGTGTCTAGTT
This sequence comes from Moorena sp. SIO3B2, assembly GCF_010692525.1. Classification (NCBI taxonomy): domain Bacteria; kingdom Bacillati; phylum Cyanobacteriota; class Cyanophyceae; order Coleofasciculales; family Coleofasciculaceae; genus Moorena; species Moorena sp. SIO3B2. Next base: position 8,564 of record NZ_JAAHHE010000214.1, on the reverse strand, counting down.
CTACTCCAAGGATGGGGTAAATGAATTAAGTAGAAATGATATTGACTAGAAATTATATTGTATGCTATATTGCCAATGAGCTTGAAAAAATATAAGCTAAAATCTTTTTCAGGGTAAACGCATCTTATTTTCAAATGCCTACTGGATATGATATTCAAGCGATAAGTTTTTATACTTATTAGTTTTGAAATATCTGTTAGGTGCGCTTTCTGTTGGCGAATTTAATTCGCCACGGGTAGCACCTCTTGATGCAGTTGCTCATGGGGAAAACCCCCATGACACCACTGCATTGCTTCTGAGTAAGGCTTCTAAAAAGATGGGTTTGCCCTGAATTTTTTTGACTAAATGGCATTGTTTGTGGGAGCAGGTCAATTTTGTAAGAACACTTGAAGTACAGTGTTTTCGGGGCTTCAGTAGCAGTGATGAGTTATTTTAGTACATTTGTTCTGCGAATTTGACATCCTCCCTTGTTTGTTGGATAGGAGTTGAATTTAATTCAACTCCAGCTATATCGTTTATTTGTAATTCAGCCTAGTAGTTTACTACAACAAGTATGACAGGTTAATTATTTCTATAACCCTTAGATAATACGAGTCAGTTTAGATATAAATTACTTGTCAAAACGTCTATGGTAAAGTACTAGGTTCAAGTGCTTAAAGGATGCTGATAACTCTACCACTTTTACTAATGCTGCTTGTCACCATAGCCCTGGGTAGCAAGATATTCTTCCAGAGAAAATATGAGCAATGGTGGAAAGGACTTTCTCGCCAGGAGAAATGGTCATACATTAAAAAAGGAAAGCTACCTTCCTTAATAGAATTTGTGAAAAGTGACTTGGGAAAGTTACCGGAACCGGAACAGATTCTGGAAGATGCTGAATATGAGTCAATCTTTCTAAGCCTCTTAGAAGGTGTATCCACTGGATGGCAGAAAGCTGAGATTGAAGATTTTTTTGCTAAACAGCCAGTAAGTATTGATCAGTCTACATTTCAGTCGTGGCTACGCAAGTTTTGTCGTCGCCTTATGAAAGCACCTCAAGGAAACATTGAAGTTGCTCAGCGCATGATTAGCTTTGGTGAGATTGGGGATTGGCAGCTTGGAAGGATATCTAAGGAGTTTGGCGAAAAAATTTTAACCGCATCAAGGCGAGACACAGTTGTTGTATATGTTAATCCCTTTACACTACTTGGCTTAGATCCTGAAAAATACAATACTGTAGAAGATATATCTGCTACTAAAATTCGCCCACAGAAGAAAAGGTTTTTAGCAAAGCTAAAAATTAACGACAATCAGTTTGAATTGAAAGAAGGCTTTAAGATCAAGCAGGCAGAAGCATATTTGGAAGATCTTCGAGATGAGCAGAATAAAAAATTCCACTTTATTATATTTAAGGACAAAAAGCTACATGACTTTCTAACTTTCGGAGATTTTCAATTTTTTGAGCAATATGTTTCTAAACCTGATTACCAGGATGAAGAATTCCGGGGATTCATTGGAAAATACTTTGCTCGACAGTATGGGAATAAACTTGATGAAGCGATACGCTTTAAGGATTTAGGTTCCATTAAGAGTTTGTTCTCAATAGAACTCTTAGTTCTTCCAGAGCATTATCAAATCTGTTTTGGTCGATCCTATGAATTTTTAGAAAGCTGCTGTAATGCTCTGAAGGAGATTGCTGATTTTGGTATAGATCCTAAACACTTTGATGAAAAAGAGCTTTTGGCGAAGATCCAAGAAGTTCTGGATATTGAGTTAGTGAATTCAATTAATCATCCCTTCTTTTTGATAGCTAAAGATCGGATATCTCAATGTCTTATTAAAATAGGATTCAAACTATGTCGCTTGCCAACATCTGAGCATATTGAATATGAGTTTTTGGTGGAATATTCTCTGAAAGTTATTGACTTAGCCTCTAAATTAAAGGTCTCGGAAAATGCCAGCAAGAGGGTAAAAGAGATTAAAGATAAGATTATTGAGGATAAAGGCAAAAGTAAAGACCGTAAGCTAAATTTAAATCTTTATTTAAATGCTTCTCATCCACTTGAAATTACAGATGATTACATTAGATATGGAAGAACAGTCTGGGATCTAGAAAGTATTGAAGCTATTAAGTTAGTTCCTTTTGGATACAACTCGCAACTTCGTACTTGTTCTTTTTTGAATAATCAGGGACAACAGATTTCCTTTACACCGATGATGGATGATCTAAACTATGAAGATGAATTAAGGAAAAAACTAGACTTTTCCTTAATAAAAATTATGGACAATATTACAGAAAAAATTATGGTGAAAATTAATACAGGAACAGTTGTAGAGATTGGAAATTGTCGTTTATATAGTCAAAGAATTTATTTTAAAGACTCCACATTTTTCTGCAAATACCATGACTTTACTCTAATTAGTTCAGATGATTATCCTAATTTAGTACTTGTCACAACAAACAAAAAGTATATAAATATATTTTTAGAAAACAAGGAAAATTTTGAAAATTATATCAAGTATGATAACAAGTTTAGGGATAAAGAACTAAGTATAGAACAGTATAAAAAAAGAATAGATCCTTATATTTTATCTAGAATCAAATCGGGAGTAATTAGTCTTAGAGATAGAGGAGCATTAATCGATACTGAGAAGGAATGGAATGGTGTACTGATTAGGGATGTGTTGAGGTTTCAGGAATTGATGATTACTGGAAAGATGTCAAGATAAGTTTGACTAAAAATTAAAATGGTTCAATAAAATATTGCAGTCTACCATGGAAAATAAATTAATTACCGAACAACTACAGCCCGATTTTTCTTCAGCCTTGTATCAAGTCTTTGAAATTGAGAAAAAGCTGAAAAAACTGACTACAGAACATACAATTCATAGAAATGTAGAAAAGCTCAAAGACTACTTTCAATCCTTGGGATGGTTTTATGAAATTCCCAAAGGGACGTATAATGAAACCCGGACTGACTGTGATGCTCATATCTCTAGTGATTCCCCTGAAGAATTGGTAATTTCTGAGGTGATCAAGCCAACGATTCGATACCGGGAGAATGAATCCTCTCCATCACGTATTGTTCGTCGAGCAACTGTTATTGTGGAATCTAAAGGGATCCAAGAAGAAGCTAGGGAAAAAATTAGCGAAAAACCTAGCATGATTCCCTCAAATATGAATATTTGTAAATTTATTAAAGAACAGTTTTCTCGTCTTAAGTTAAGATTTACAGGCAATGATGTCAGCTCTAAATAATTTTAGAGGATTTGTATATCAATACAAATCACTATTTCATAGTTAGGTATTATTCACAAATTCAAGGAGATAACCGGATGGCACACACAATCAATATTGGGATTGACTTGGGAACGACAAATTCTGCAATTGCTAAGTTCTCTAAAGGAAAAGTAGATGTATTTTCTAATCCCACAGTTCACGGAAAGAGAACACTACCATCCGTTGTGGGATTCAAGAAAAATAAAATATTCGTTGGAGATAAGGCAAAAGAGTATTGGAAAAAATATCCTGAGAATGTAGTTGCTTTCTTCAAACGTAAGATGGGAACTGATGAAGAGTTTCTAATTGAGGATCTCCAAGGATCTAAAACACCCGTCGATCTATCTGCTGAAGTTCTAAAGGAATTAAAGACGTTCGTTAGAACCGGAGAAGTAGTTGATGCAGCAGTGATTACTGTACCGGCTTCTTTTGATACCAATCAGTCTCAGGCTACAGAGAATGCTGCTCATCAGGCTGGAATTCAGCAAGTGTTTTTGCTTCAGGAACCTATTGCTGCCAGCATAGCCTATGCCAATCAGGAGAAAGGAGTAGAGTTTGATGAGCAAAAATGGCTAGTTTATGACTTGGGGGGTGGAACCTTTGATGTTGCCCTTCTGGAGGTGGGTGATGAAGAAATGATAGTTCTTGGTAACAAAGGTAATAACTTTTTAGGGGGAGCTGATTTTGACAACCTTATTGTTGATAAAATTCTGATTTATTCTATAGAAAAGCAGTTGGGTATCAGTGGTTTATTAGGTGAAGTGAAGAGCAAAAGCAGTAAGTATAATTCTCTTTACTTCAAACTTTTGCTGAAAGCGGAAGAAGCTAAGATTGCCCTCTCTTCCATGGAATATTATGACCTAGAGATTGAGGAAATTGAAGACGATAAGGGTGAAGAGCATGATCTGGAAGTAACAATTACACGCTCTCAGTTTGAAGAGTTAATCCAGCCTTATATTGATGAGACAATTGCTTTAATTAAATCATTGCTACAGAGCAAGTCTCTCAGTTCATCGGATCTCAAGTTTGTATTGATGGTGGGGGGATCTACTTACATCCCCTATGTGCGTCAACGCCTAGAAGAATCATTACAGATACCGGTAAATTTGGATGTTGATCCTACAACGGTTGTAGCAGAGGGAGCTGCATTGTTTGCTGCAACTAAACCGAGAAAGATAGAGGAAAATTCATCAAAGTCTTCTCCCAGTGGATTAGCACTAAGGATGGAATACCCCCATGTGTCTCGTGATTTGGAGGAGTTTCTTGAAGCAAGAGTAGAAGGGGCTTTAGAGGGTCTTTATTACCGGATTTTGAGAGCCGATGGAGGTTTTGATTCCGGGCTGAAACCCCTACAACGAGAGATTGAAGAAGACTTACCTCTGGTTGAGCAAGAGCAGAATATCTTTGAATTCAAGATTTTTGATAGTCATGGTAATGCAGTTCCCATTGATAACAACACAATTCAAATTTATCAAGGGATAACCACTGTTAGGGGACAAACCCTACCCCATGACATTTGTATTGAGATTGAGGATGAGAATTCTAAACAGACACGGTGTCAAGCTATTCTCAGAGAAAATAGCACTCTTCCCCAAAAACAGGACTATGAGGTGCAAGTGTCCAGGTTGGTGCGCCATGGCACAGATGATGAAATCCGAATCAATATCCTAGAGGGACCAGAAGATGCATTACCTCAAGCCAATCAGACCATTGGCTATTTAGTCTTAAAGGGCACTCGGTTTACCAGGAATATTCCAGCAGGAACTACGATTGAGATCACAATTGAAATGTCTGAGTCTCGGACCTTAAAGCTATCTGTTTATATTCCCTTGGTTGATCAGGAATTTAAGGAAGTGTTTGAGCCGAAGCAGCGTAGTGTGTCCTTAAACCAACTGAAGTCCGAGGTGCAGAATTTGTCCTCTAAAATTTCCAGTGAAATTGTGGAGGCTCAACAAAGGAATGAACAGGTTGTGGTGCAAGAACTCAAGGAAAAACGGGAGCAGGTTGATGAAATTAGCGCTAAGTTGCTAACCGTCAAGGCGGACGATGTGACGGATATACGCTATCAGTTAGAAGATGACAAGCGAAAGGTAGCCCAAGAGGTGGATAGCTTGACTCGTGATAAGTATATTTCTGCTGCAATTCAGAAGTATCAGGAGGCAAAGAGATTTTGCTGCCGTACTATTGAGGACAGTGGCTCTGAGGCTGATAAACGAACCTTGAATCAACTGCTGCAACAAGAGGAAGGGGTGCTGAAGTCTGGGAGTGTATCTAGGATTAATGCTACGACTGAGCAATTGAATCAACTGGGTGTGACGGCACAGATGAAAAGCCCGACATTCCATCTTAGTCTGTTTGCACACTTAGTAGATCAGACAGAAGATTTTGTTGATCCTGCTGAGGCTATAAAACTGTTGAATTTGGGAGCTAAGTATTTTGAGAGTCGTAATGTTGAGAAGTTGGAGCAGGTTAACTTGGCATTGCTCAATCTTCTGCCTCCTGATAAGAAGAGTAAAGTAACTGGAATGAGTGGAGGTACAAATATTCGGAAGTCACAATAGATAATTGTTTGAGTATTAAAATGACAATTCTAAATTATTAATTAACAATGTTATCAAGCTAGGTAGAATTAAAACATGAGTGAAAATAAAGAAGAGTTCAGCTTTGTCGATCAGCTTTGGGGCTTTGTTAAGGGAGCAGGAAATGGTGCGATTGAAGGGGTGATTGGAACATATGATTTGACGACGGATTTATTAGGTACTTCATGGTATTTAACTGGTGGATGGTATTTTAACCCTGAAAAAGCACACCAAAGGTGGGATAGCACTAAGGCCTTTGCAAATCAGACAGGTGATTTTGTTAGTGATGTATGGTATGTGACTGGTGGCCAAGTTACAAATCCGCAAAAAGCCAATAAAGCAGAAGAGAACTTTGGTAAACGATTTGATGCTCTTGCTGCACCATACCGTAAAGATTGGGAGGAGGGTAATTATGGAGAAGCGATTGGTCGTGGAGCTGTTGAACTATTCGGAACAAAAGGTATTGGAAAAGTTGCCAAGGCTGGCTCAAATCTAGAATTGCCCTCAGTATTACAGCGATCACCTGCTAAAGTTGCTGCTAGAGAACAAAAACGTTCAATTGAATATGGTAATGTTGATAAGCTGAGTAATAAAGACGTTTCAAATGTAACTGTTCTACAATTATCTCCAATACCTAGTGATAAACCTGATGGTAACTGGTTTCGTATAGTCTCGAATCAGGAAGAACTGGAAAAAATTAAAACTGGTACAGCCAGAGACTTTTCTGAATTGGTTCAAATCTCCCCTGGCTATAACCCAGATGCACCTTGGCATGGCACGTATAAGACAAATGCAAAAGTTTTCAATTATGATGGTCTTTTGGCTTCTGGTAAAGCATTAGAAAATCAACAATATGGCCCCGGGGGAGGAAATCAAGTTTATATTCTTAACAAACATCTTAAAAACCTCAGTCCTCAAGGTTCTTTTGAGCTGACAGATAATCTTGCTGACCATAAAATTATTGATAACAGGAATAAGATCGAAACTGAAAAAGCAAAGATTGAAGAAGATATTCGCAATATAAATCGTAAATTGAGTGCCTTTGATACAACTATTAAAACTGGAGTAGTATATGACAGACTAAATCATGATGATGAAGATTCATTTCTGGAACAAACGACCACTGAAACTATTGTCTACCAAAACCCTGAAAACCTGGCAGATAGTCAAACAGCCAAATGGGCGACTCGATCTATTACTCTTGAGGATGGAACAGTTGTAGAAGTTAAGGTAGATATTGAGACCGAAGAGATGCTAGGGATTCTTGATAAAGTAGAGCAAACAATTCAAGACCATGGTTTCCTAAATACTCACCCAACACTAGATACTCCCCTCCAAGATCGATCTTCGATTCAAGATCAAGAAAATCAACAAACCCCTATCATTCCTGAAGAATCCAAAAAAGATCCTGACAAACAATCTTACGACACAACCAATCCCGCTACTACTGATGTCTCTGTTGCTAATTTAGAACAAATTACCACAGAAAATATTATCTCCCCAAACCCTGAGGAACTGGCAGATAGTCAAACAGCAAAATGGGAGATTCGACACATTCTTAAAAATGGAAAGCTTGTACAAGCTAAAGTAGACATAGATAGTGAAGAGATTCTAGAGATTCTTGATCAGACAGACCCAACAACTCCAAACTCAGTCACACCAGCACTACAGGTTCACTCAACTCCAACAACAGAGTCAGACACAACAGAAAACAATCAAACCCCAGAAGCAGCAACCACTCTAGAAACTGCATACAAAATAATGCCGAATGGACGTTTGCTTGAAGTGACTACTGATACCAGAGATAACATCCAAGCAGAAGGAGACATTGTCAATGCCATAGACCAAGATACCCCAACCATAATGGATCATCAAGGTCAAGGTGTAGCCGTTGATGAGTTGATATCAATCCCTTTCTCAGATTTTAATTCTTCACTTACTAATTCATATCCATCAGAAAATCAATCACAAACCCAAGAGCCTGTAGAACAGCAGGCGGATCAAGCAGTCGAGCCAAACTACTCCTACAAAATACTACCTAATGGTCTTCTTGTTCCAAATGTACCTGATTTCCCAGATGTATCTGATACCAATGACCACAGCCAAATTGAGCAGACAGTAGATAGTCTTTATTCTGATGCTGAAGTGAATGGTAATTCCCTCCTGACACAAGAGACTTCTACAAACTCAAGCCACTATAATACACAGTCACCAAGTGATATTGATGCTGCTTGGGATGAAATTATGGCAAAACTTGAATCAGATCCAGAAGTCCCACCACCGATTTCAGAGATGAATTGGGAACACTCTGATCCATTTTCAGCCATCTTTAATTCTTCTGATCAATATGATGACCCATCAGCTGATCCCCTAGCTCAGGGACTTAACGAATTAAACTTTGATCACTCAAGTGGGATCCAGCAACCATCCTTTGCACCCGTAGAAGATAACTCATCATTTAACGATCCCAAGGATTCCCTTGAGGCACTGATTAATGAATCTTTTGAACGGGTTGAAGAAAGAATTAAACAAGAAGAGCAAGCAGCTTCTGGCTCAGGATTTTATTCAAGTGACCCCTATGACTCTAATTTTGATGAACATATTCCAGTTTCAACTATCGATGAAACTTCTACTTACGAAACTCCAACCTATGATGAACCGACGAGTTATGAATCCAGCTATGATTACGGAAATTATAATGACGTGTAGAGAAGTTTTTAAACAAC
>NZ_JAAHHE010000213.1:7436-10905 GCF_010692525.1 Moorena sp. SIO3B2 | reverse complement strand
TCATAAAACAAGCACAAGAGATCCTGTTGCCTCAGTCTTCAAATCCATAGAAGTAGAGTGGGCATCCTGCCCGCGCGACAATAAGCATGAAACTGGCATCCTGCCCGCGCGACAATCTAAGAGAATAAATTAATCATAAATTCATCGTAGGGTGGGCAGTGGTTCAGACGGATAATATTAGGGTTTAATAGATTTGATCAGCACTGCCCACCAACCTAAAATTAACTAGTAATACTATTAATCGTAGGTGGGCATTTTATAAAACGAATAATAATAGGTTTTAATAGATTTTATCAGCACTGCTCACGGACAATAAAGAGTTTAGCTTTTTAATAAAATTAATCGTTAGTCAGGTGGGCAGTGCATCAGAGCAATTTCAAAGCTGACCATTGGTTTGATCAGCACTGCCCACCCTACATCTACGCCTGATCGTGTTTGGGTCAATTCTTGTCCACTTTTCCCTGTTCCCTGTTCCCTATTCCCTGTTCCCGACTTCTGCAAGAAGTCTTTAGATTAATTAACAATCCCGTCACCTATACCAAAACCAGTATACTGGCGTACTTCAGGTTCATGAAAAGCTAAAACAATATCCTGTTTTGGAACTCCCATTTCCACTAATCGGTTAGCAAGTCCTTCTTCTGTGCCGTCATGCTGAATCCAAATTTTTCCACCCTTGATATCAACATGTAAAATACAGCCAAAATCACGTTTATTCCCACGCCAACCAACATAGAGCAATTGGTAGTGATCCTGCTCTGTATCAAAGACAGTCTGAACCTCGTACTCTGGTGCAATTGTTTGCCGTGAAGCCCGTTGAGCACGTTCGGAAAGAAGATTTCGAATATACTGGCGATATTGCTCTACAGCCATTGAACAATTACCTCCTGTTTCACATCATAAATTACTAATCTAATCTGATAACGATCAACTGCTGCCATGATGAAGCGTCGCTGGAAAAAACTCTCATAAATTGGCTCTCGCACAGCCAAATAAAGCTGGCGATCGGCTTCCATCCTTGCCAGTGCATCTCGGTAGTTTAGGAATTGCCCCAATGCCATATGAAAGTCGGAAACCTTGGATGGGCTGATAAAACTTTTGACTTCAACAGCAATTTTCTGATTTTTTCGTTCTGCTGCTAATAGTTGCTCCGCTCCTAAATCAATCTCAAAATAGACATCATCGATCCTAATTTCGTAAGGGTCTGCCGTAATCTTCCAGTTGTCTTTTTCTAAAGCAGTTTTAACAACAAAATGAAACCGATCTTTGACCATATCAACCTTCTCAGCATAGATCCTTTAACTCCGTCTACCCTAATTTAATAAACCTGGGGGATATTGCAGTCTCTCCCTGCTGATTCGCACTTGTCTTGCACTCCTTCAGACATATCAGACTATTTAGATGGCACTACATTTTATTGTATATTATACCAATTATACGACTTGTGAGGTACATATTTCTGGGTTTTAGGGAGCAGGCAGCAGGCAGCAGGGAGCAGGCAGTAGGCAGCAGGCAGCAGGTAAGAGGAAAGTCGGAAGTGGGAAAAACTAATGTGTACCTCACAACTGCAAGAAACGCTATATTTGATTATTTATTGATGGAGTCGCTGATGAATGTTACTAGGTACTATGGATAAAAGTGCTCTGTCAATTCCTTTTGCTTAACGGAGATAAAGCTAATCCCAGGCTCCTCTGTGCCAAGAGGATTTACCCACAAGGAAGTGAACAAGAGCAACTTTACAATCTAGATGCCAAATTTAAAAATGGGAGATGAATTACTGAAAAATGTTATTTGGGTTGGACCTTCAAAAAAGGAACTTTTAGGGTTTCCTGAAGATGTTATCGATGAAGTTGGTTACATTCTCTATCGGGTTTCAAAAAACCAAAATAATCCTCATATTAAACCTTTGAAATAATTAAATGGAGTGTTTGAAATTGTCAGCGATTATAAAACAGATACTTACAGAACAGTATATGCTGTAAAACTTGGGAATACTATTTATGTTCTCCACGCCTTTAAAAAAAAGTCAAAGACAGGTATTAAAACTCCAAAGCAGACTATGGATTTAATTAAAGAACGCCTAAAACAAGCACAAGATATTGCCAAACAACAAGATTAATAGCACCAAGGATAAAATAATGCCAGATTATACTGTAAGCTCAGGTAACATTTTTGCTGATTTAGGATTTATTAATGCTGAAGAAAAGTTGGCTAAGGTTAAACTAGCTTCACTCATTTTCGATCTTATTGATGAAAGGCAGTTGGCTGATTCAGATGTGGCTATGATTTTTAAAATTGATCCTCTTCAAGTCATGGATTTAAAAAATGGTCGCTTGCAAGGGTTTTCCTTGGAAAAACTGTTATTTTTTTTGGTAGCATTAGGTCAAACTATTGAAATTAGCGTCAGTCCAAAACCCGAAACTGTATCTAGTGGGAAGATACAAGTAATCCGTCAATCTTATGCTTGAATATAACCCTTCAAGGGGTAAGTGACTGTTGTGCTACCGACTCCCGATTCCCGATTCCCGACTCCCGACTTCCTAAAAAAAATCGGTCAAGTTTGGTTAAGCCCAATTCTTGACCGCATTGAATTTTTCAATATGTCAGAAGTACAACTAAGCTGTACTTCTGACATAATAACTCCAAATTGACTATTACGTTGTTGTTGAATTAGTCAGCAACTGCTGGAAACCAACAACATCCCAACTCATACTGCTTCATCCTGCTTCACAAAACAACCTTCACGATTCCTGTTGGCCAGGGATTTTCATCCCTGGCAAATTCCTATCCTAGTCTACGTGGAAATATCGAATCAAAAAGGTCATCACCTGACCAGGCTTTCCGGTAGGCTCCAGAGTGCTCCATTCGTCGGGGTGTGCATACTTAAGGGCATACACGGCATTAATGCTGTTGCGAACCTGTTCAGGAGTACCGACCAAGACGTGCTTGGCTTTTTTGCACTTACGGCATTGGTCACCAGAGTTTTCTGGGCAATTAGGATTGTTGAGATTGTGATCTGAGTTGGGATTCATGTTGTTAGTCATTTGGAGTTTTATGTTTGAACTGTGTATAATATTAATATATTAATTTATTTACTAATTGTCAAGGGGTTTAGGAATTTTTTTTTATTAGGAAATGGGGAATTTAGAATTTAGAATTTAGAATTTAGAATTTAGAATTTAGAATTTAGAATTTAGAATTTAGAATTGGGAATAGATTAATCGTAGGGTGGGCAGTGGAGCAGACGGATACTATCAACTTGTAATCGGTTTTATCGGCACTGCCCACCGACATAAAATTAACTAGAAAATAGGAGTTATTTGTTTAGCTTTTTAATAAAATTAATGGTCTGGTGGGCAGTGCATCATACCAATTTAAACGCTGACAATTGGTTTGCTAAGCACTGCCCACCCTACATCTATTACTTTTGCCTTAATAAGCACTACCCACCCTACATCTTTTGCTGGTCTGG
>NZ_JAAHHE010000213.1:0-7426 GCF_010692525.1 Moorena sp. SIO3B2 | reverse complement strand
TGGTCTGGTGGGCAGTGCATCATACCAATTTAAACGCTGACAATTGGTTTGCTAAGCACTGCCCACCCTACATCTATTACTTTTGCCTTAATAAGCACTACCCACCCTACATCTTTTGCTGGTCTGGTGGGCAGTGCATCATACTAATTTAAACGCTGACAATTGGTTTGCTAAGCACTGCCCACCCTACATCTACATCTGCTCCCTGCTCCCTACCCAAAACCCAATCCTAATGTCCCGATAGAGTAATCAGTAAAACTCCCAATACCATAATTGCTGCGCCAACTGCTCTTTCCTGAATTCCCGGTTCTTTAAAAATTAGACATCCTAAGATTACACTAATTAAAACACTCATGCGTTTAACAGCGATCACGTGGCTAACAAAGGTCATTTCCAGAGCTGTCATTTGGCACAAAATTACTCCGGCCTGAAAGAAACCAATAGGAACTATAGATAGTAAATATTTTGGAATTTGGTTTAATTTACTTCTTGATTTAGACAGCATTATCACTCCCATACCTGTAGCAATAAAGCTATGCATCGCAATTGCCCAAAATATTGGAGATGAATTTTGTACCCCCACCTTATCAACGTTTGAGGTAATACTAAAAATTAAAGCTACGGTTAACATTAGCTGAGGGCCTCGTTGCTTAAGTAGCCCTTTAAAAGGGGCGAGGTAACCGTTTCTTTTCTCTTTCAAATTTAAGCTATAAGACCCAACCACAATCATGAGAATTCCTCCCATATCTAAGGGGGTGGGATATTCTCCAACAATGATTGGGGATGTCACTAATAAAAATAACGGGGTGAAGGTCATAAAGGGAACGGTAATGGATAAGTCAGACCGACTCAAGGCTTGGATATACAAGCTCATGGCTACCACATTCAGAGACCCTCCGACCATTAATGCTAAGCCAAAATTTCGGCCTAATTCCGGAATTTCAATCACAAAAAGGAGGGGCAGTAAAACAGGTAAAGAAAAAAATAATACTGCCCAAGAAATAATGTAAGCATCAACATTTTTGAGCCCTCGCTTACTCGTCAAATCCTTGCCAGAGGCAAAAAGAGCTGTTAGACTAGCGAATATCAACCAAAGCATAGTAGTGCTACCCTGTAGTTTAGCCAGAATAGGGATAATGAGTGAATGACAGACTTAACTAGCCTAGCTTAAGACATAAGTTAAGGCATAAGTTAAGACATAGTTAAATTGAGGATTTATGGTTAACTGTTGACTGTTGACTGTTGACTGTTCCCCGTCACTAAGCAACCCTATAAAAGTAGATAAGTTAACTAAAACAGTTAACTAGAACAGTTTACTAAAACAGTTAACTGTGTATTAGCAGAAGCAGTTAGCGATCGCACTGACACAGTTAGCTTTTGAATCATCCTCTGTTACCCGATCTCCCCATCAGTGCTAACAGAATGTAAGCTAAGGCACATTTAGCAATGGTTAACTAATGGTTAACTAATGGTTGAGAGTTGGGGGAGGTAATAAGTCTCGCGCCATAATAGGCAAATTAGGTCTCGGGATACCTGGACATCCTCCAAGTAATTTTGATCTGGTCAATCCCGGTAAAAATTCCAAATTGATCAACAAAATGATCAAAAATTTACTAGAAACATGATAATGTTGAAAGTTAATCTATCAGCTATCAGCTATCAGCTATCAGCTATCAGCTATCAGCTATCAGCCAAAGGCCAACCTACTGATTGGTGCTTTTGAATAAAATAACGTGACGGCTGACAGCTGACGGCTGAATGCTTATGTTGACAGTAAATTAGATTGACAATAACCAAGTCAAAAAAAACCTGTTGACCTATCCCACGTTCACGTAATCGAAATGCTATCGGTCTGATGGGCGTGGGACTGTTGCAACAGGTCGGGGATGTAAAACCTCAGCTTAGTCGCAAAACTCAACTTAGGCAATCCCCGGTCAAGTGACAAGCCAGTACCGTAGCGTCAGCTTGGAGTCTGGTAATTCACAAGACGATTTCCGCGCCTTGGGTAAAAATCATACCGGTGCGCTAGATGGGTGCAGGGGATAGGGTCAAACCGATGCAGTCGGCCAAAGGGGGAAACCCCTACTCGCCCTTTGCATCAAGAAAATGAACAATTTTCTTTTCTAGTGACCTCCGGAGAACTCAACTGGTATATTATGGGCGGGTGTGTTCACCGAAAAGGGACACATCTGTAAATTCCCTACTTCGACACACAGGTATTAAGTCATGGAAACACAATTCTTGATATCGAATCAGAGTATGAACAAATATATGAGGTTAACTACCAAATTATTAGTCCTGGTTGCTCTCCTAGGAGCAGTTAGTGCTTGTAAGGGTCGCCAAATCGAAGAGGCTCCCCAGAGTGCAAATCAAGTAGAACCAATTCCTGAAGCTGAGGAAGAAAAGGCTTCTCGCTTTAACATTCCCTTCTTTAATCTGGGTAGGAACCAGGAGGAGGCAGAACCAACGGATACAGCACTGTTAGAAGACCCATCAACTACAGAAGCTGAAACACCGAGTATTCAACCAGAGCAACCGATCGCACAAGCACAGCCGACTACAACTGATCCCTTTGCACAGCCAGAGGAGGATACTGTTGCTCAAGGAACTACCGTCATCAGTGAGTCTAGTGCTCCAGCGACTACAGCAAGCTCAGCAACTACAGGAAGTTCTGGTACAGTAGTATACGAAGATAATGACCCCATACCAGCCCTATGGTAAAGGGCACTACCTGTAGTTGTTTAAAAGGTTGGGGAAGAGATTAGAGATTGGGGATTAGGGGATGGGTCAAAAGCAGAAAGGATGAAAAATAAAGGTTGAAGAATAAAGCTTGAAGTAAAAAGGATAAAAAATAAAGGTTGAAGGAGGAAATGGGTTGATCGGACTTAAGGTTGACTAAAAACGTTATCCACAACCTACGAGTTACACTTCCCACTTCCCACTTCATACTTAATAGTTCATCCTTGATACTTCATACTTAATAGTTCATCCTTGATAGTTCATCCTTGATACTTTCCCCAATCCCTAGTCTCCACTCTCCTTAACCTATGAAAGCAGCAAGTGACATTCTGATTATTGGCGGTGGCATTATCGGTTTAGCGATCGCTGTAGAACTGAAACAGCGTGGGGCAACAGTAACTGTTGTCACCCGCAATTTCCAAGAAGGTGCCACCCTAGCTGCAGCGGGAATGTTAGCACCATTCTCAGAAGCGCTCCCCATTGGTCCGATGCTAGATTTAGGCTTGTGGTCCCACTCACTGTATCCTCAATGGTGTACCAAACTGGAACAGATGACTGGTGTGGCAACGGGCTATTGGCCCTGTGGCTTTTTAGCACCGGTCTATGAAGGGGCAGCAGGAAATCAGCAACACCAGCTCAGCAACCAAACCGGAGTTGCTGACTGGTTAGACAAAGATACAATTCATTGCTATCAATCCGGTTTAAGCTCAGAAGTGGTTGGTGGTTGGTGGTACCCAGAAGATGCTCAGGTGGTTCCCCAAGCACTCAGTAAAGCCCTGGGACTGGCTGCCCAAGAATGGGGAGTAGAGCTGCGTGAAGGGATAGCTGTGGAGGCAATTCAGCAGCGCAATCGCTTAGTCTCTGGGATTAGAACCTCCGCAGGGGAACTCCATGCAGACCATTATGTCCTGGCAACTGGAGCCTGGTCTAATCAACTGTTGCCCTTGCCAGTGGCTCCAAAAAAAGGTCAGATGCTGTCAGTAAAAGCCACTAAAAATTATCAACACCCCTTGCCACTACAGCGAGTGTTACATGGCTCTGAGGTTTATCTAGTCCCCCGTCGAGATGGACGAATTCTGATTGGTGCAACAGTAGAGGATGTGGGTTGGCAGCCTGACAACACTACTGCTGGAATTAACCGTTTGTTAGAATCAGCTATCCGGCTATATCCGGAAATCCAACACTGCTCGATTCATGAGTGTTGGTGGGGATTTCGACCAGCAACACCTGACGAATTACCAATTCTTGGCACTGGTCCTTGCCAAAACCTGAGCCTGGCTACGGGTCACTACCGCAACGGTATTTTGCTGGCTCCGGTAACAGCTTTGTTGCTGGCTGACCTGATTGAGAAGCAAAAGTCTGACCCATTGTTAGATCAATTTCGATACGACCGACTTTACCATCAACCAGCCTCAAGTCAAAGCAGTCCTAATCTAATAAGATTATCTAGTAACTCCTCCTCAACACCAGTGCTGCACTATAATTCTGGTACGGTCCGGGACTCTCACTCTGACAATGGGAAGGAACCATCCCCAGCTGATTTACTCACCATTGCGGGAAAAACCTTTCGGTCTCGTCTGATGACTGGCACAGGTAAGTATGACTCTCAACAGGTAATGGCTGAAAGTATTGCGGCTAGTGGCAGTGAAATTGTAACGGTGGCTGTGCGTCGGGTACAAACTAAAGCACCAGGACACGAAGGGCTAGCGGAATCCCTGGATTGGAGGAAACTGTGGATGTTACCCAACACCGCAGGCTGTAAAACGGCGGAAGAAGCGGTGCGAGTGGCACGGCTTGGTCGGGAAATGGCGAAGCTATTGGGTCAAGAAGACAATAATTTTGTGAAACTGGAAGTGATTCCTGATCCTAAGTATTTACTCCCTGACCCCATTGGTACTCTACAGGCAGCAGAGCAACTGGTAAAAGAAGGGTTTGCGGTTTTACCCTATATTAATGCGGATCCGTTATTAGCCAAACGCCTAGAAGAGATAGGATGTGCTACGGTGATGCCTTTGGGTTCACCCATTGGTTCGGGACAGGGCATCAAGAATGCTGCCAATATTGAAATCATCATTGAGGAAGCTGGAGTGCCGGTGGTGGTAGATGCTGGCATAGGTAGCCCCAGTGAAGCCACCTATGGGATGGAGTTAGGGGCAGATGCGTTATTGATTAATAGTGCGATCGCATTAGCAGGTAATCCGATCATGATGGGAAAAGCGATGGGAATGGCCACCGAAGCTGGTCGTCTGGCTTACCTAGCTGGTCGTATTCCAATTAAAAACTATGCTAGCGCTAGCTCACCCTTGACTGGTACCATTAGCTAGCTTACAAATTCATAGATCAAAGAACTTGTCAAGGTCTAGGACTGGATTAATACTTTAACGTAACAAATCAAGCTAATCAGGAAAACTGAAGAGTAGTTATGCCAATTTTTGTTACATTCTTTGTTACATTTATATAAATAAAGTAAAAAAAGGTTGTAATCCATGCCATATACAGTAGAAGAGGGCGGGCGTTTAAACAATTTTGCTAAAGAGCCAAAAGTTTACCAGGCAGAGCCACCCACTGCAGCAGAAAAGCGCAACTACCTGATCTTGGGTCTAACAGCCCTGATTTTAGTAAGTGGCTTGATCTTTGTGGCTTTCTCAGCCTCTGGTGTGAGCTAGGTACTGCACAGAAGAAAGCTGTTGAAAAGCCACTTCAGTTCAAGGGTCTGGTTGCCATTAAAGCTTTTTGATGGCTTCCATCGCTTCTTGATAATTTTCAGTTCTGCCTTGTTCTTGGAATAAATCAGCCGCTTTTTTGAAATCCTGAATCGCTTCCTCAACCTTATTGAGGTCAAGTCTGGCTAGACCCCGTTTATAAAACGCATCGGCAAAAGTGGGTTCAATTTTTAGAGTTTCTGTGTAATCAGCTACAGCAGCTTGATACTGTTTGAGCTTACTGCGAGTTAAACCGCGTTGGTAGTAAGCCATAGCATTTTTAGGGTTAATCGAGAGAGCTCGATCGTAATCCGCAATTGCTTGGAAATAGTTCTCTACTTCACTGTAGGCATTACCTCGACTGAGATAAACCGTATCATTATCGGGTGTCAGAGCAATAGCCTTGGAAAAATCAGCGATCGCTTCGATGAACTTCTTTTGCACAAAATAGGCATAACCACGGTTGCTATAGGCTTCACCATAGTCGGTTTTAATCTTGATAGCAGCAGTGTAATTATCAATCGCTTCTTGATAATTCCCCTGAATGTGGTGGACGTAGCCGAGATTGTAGTTTATATCAGGGTCATAGGGTTCCAGCTGCAAAGCCTGTTTGAAATTTGCCATTGCCTCTGGATAATTACCATTATCTAGTTGATCCACGCCCCGGTTGTAGAATTCAACAGCACTCATCCGGGGTATAGTTCTCAATGGCAATTCCGTATTAAAAGGGTCTTTCTCAACAGAGGGTTTTTCAGTAGTAGCTGGTTTCTCCTCCACAGGTTGGGCTTGAGTAGTAGCTGGTTTCTCCTCCACAGGTTGGGCTTGAGTAGTAGCTGGTTTCTCCTCCACAGGTTGGGCTTGAGTAGTAGCTGGTTTCTCCTCCACAGGTTGGGCTTCAGTATTAGTTGGCTCTTGCTTTGACGTAGGCTTTTGATTATCTGGCTCAGATCGGATAATGACTGGAACTGGAAGTGGCTCCTGCTGAGCATAGACAGTTGCGGTAAATCCAGTCAGTATTGTGGCAAGTCCTAGACTAGAGATAGTTAAATAAGTTGGTTTCATGGTATTCCTTACAAAGCCTGATGATTTCCAGAATTGTTACCGTGTGCAGTTGTCTAAAATCGCTCTATTAACTTGACTTAACTATCTATCACACATCTGGTGAGTGTCCAACCGGTAACAGAAAATACATAGGGGCAAGTACGATTAGTTAAAGATGAGACAATTAAGCAGCTGAGTTGACGTTTAATAGAGATGCTCAAAGAGATGCTCAAGAAAATTGCACCACTACTGCTGCTAGTGTTGAGTCTGGCTATACATGGCTGCACAACTGGTGCCAGTGGTCTACAAAGCTATGTAGACAGCCTTAACGGTTATCAGTTTTTGTATCCCAACGGTTGGGTCCCGATCAAGGTGACTGATGGACCCGATGTAGTGTTCCACGATATTATAGAAACCACCGAAAATGTTAGTGTGGTGATTAGCCCAGTGCCGGAAGGCAAGAGCCTTGCTGATTTAGGTACACCCTCAGAAGTGGGGTATCAGCTGCAAAAAAATGCCATTGCTCCTCCCGATTCTGGTCGCACAGCCGAGTTGGTTAATGCTGAAGCTCGTGAGGTAGCAGAAAAGACGTATTACCTTTTAGAATACAACGTCCAACTTCCCAACCAAGAACGGCACAACCTCGCCAGTGTGGTGGTCAACCGTGGCAAGCTCTACACCTTCAATGCTTCCACCACCGAACGACGCTGGGGTAAGACCAAAAATTTATTGGAGGCAGTGGTTAAGTCCTTTTCAGTGAACTATTAAACAGTTGTTCGCGTAGGGTGGCCTAAAGGCCAAGGTAGCAGGTTTGAAGGGTTGAAGGTTACAGGTTGTTTGGTTGTTTGGTTGTTTAGTTGTTCGCCAAAGGCGTGCTAATCAGGTACAGTCTTTTTTGACGCTGATTTCCTTAAAACCCTCTTGCCTATTGCCTTAAAAAAATA
>NZ_JAAHHE010000212.1:0-10974 GCF_010692525.1 Moorena sp. SIO3B2 | reverse complement strand
CCCCGGCGATACCCTCGACTCATCAACCCCATCGACAGTGCCGCTTCCACAATTTTCCAATTACTATTGAGCAACCCTAAAAGCGCTTTCGGCTCAAAAGCAGAATCAATCACAATATCCCAAAACGGTTCAACCGCATCTGACCAATCCGCCGTCCGAATAGTTTGGAAATTCAAATTGCCAGCAATTTCCTCATACTCCTGCAAAGAAATCACATAAGGCAAACAATAAACCCGATAAATCTCAGCCAAATGCTGCTGTTCATCTGTTGTCAATTGTCCCGTCGCCAAGGTTATCGGACGATGACACCAAGTTGCCATTAAAAACCTTCCCCCAGGTTTCAGCACCCGATAACATTCTTGAAGAAACTGTTGCTTATCCGGCATATGTTCTCCACTCTCCATCGACCAGACAAAATCAAAGGTTTCATCAGCAAAAGGCATATCCAAAGCATTAGCAACCTGAAACTGAACCCGTGTTGCCAACCCAGCCACTTGCGCTCGTTCAGTCCCTCGTGATGCTTGAACTGGACTTAAGGTAATTCCAGTAACATTTGCTTCAAACTGTTGCGCTAAATAAAGTGAACTCCCACCAATCCCACAACCGACATCCAGAATAGTACTAGCTTGCTCCACTTCAGCCCAACAGAGCAATTCCTCAATCAAGTCAATTTGTGCCTGATGTCGGTTTTTCTTCTCAGTACCCGCCCAGCCATAATAGCCATGGTGCATATGTTCACCCCAAACTGCTTCCCACAAGCCAGAAGAGGCATCATAAAATTCCTGAATCTGTTTTTCAAGACTCAATTTTTCAAGACTCAATGTCATATTATGTCCAGTAGCATCGTTCCGTATCACCAACTATAGCGGTTCTCACTTCCATAAACCATACCCAATTCGACGGGAGAAGGCTGTGACCCGCTACTAAGGGAAAAGGGTCTTGACAGATGGCAAATCACAAATAAACAATGACAAAGACAAATGACCAATGACCAATGACCAATGACCAATGACTATTCCCCGAACCATTTGCCTTGGATTCCTTTCCGTAATTGCCATCGGAACTATTTTGCTAATGATGCCATTTGCTGCTAGTGAGGGCACATGGACTCACCCGATGGTGGCACTATTCACCTCAACCTCTGCTGTTTGTGTTACTGGTCTAGTGGTTGTCGATACTGGCTCCTATTTTTCCTTCTGGGGACAGTTGATTGTGCTTGCCCTCTTTCAAATTGGTGGTTTGGGCTATATGACCACCACCACATTTCTCATTTTAATACTAGGGCGCAAGTTCAAATTGAAGCAGAAAATCGCCATTCAACAAGCTTTAGATCGACAAGGTTTACAAGACAGTGCAGCATTAATTCGTTCCATCATTGCCACAGCAATAATTTTTGAAATCACAGGCATTTTTCTACTTTTACTAGTGTTTGTTCCCGATTATGGATTATACCAGGGATTCTGGTTAGCCATTTTTCATAGTGTGAGTGCTTGGAATAATGCCGGATTTAGTCTTTTCCCAGACAGTTTGACAAGTTATCAGTCATCTCTTCTCCTCAATCTAGTGATCACAGCTCTAATTATCTGCGGTGGCATTGGTCAACAGGTAATTTTTGAGTTCTATCTTTGGTTGCGCGATCGCATTCTCCGACGACGTCAGTCTCTGGAATTTTCCCTGAATTTTAAAGTAGTCACTAGCACCACTATCTTTTTGTTAATAGTGGGAACAATAGCATTTTTATTCATTGAGTTTAATAATGATAACACTCTAGGAGCTTCAACATTATCAGACAAATTTATCAAAGCCTGGTTTCAGTCAGTGACCACCAGAACCGCAGGGTTTAACACCATTGATCTTGGTAAAATGACCACAGCAGGTTTATTTATTACCATTACCATGATGTTTTTTGGAGCCAGTCCCGGGGGAACAGGTGGTGGCATCAAGACTACAACAGTAAGAGTTTTAGTTAGTTCTACCCAAGCAATTTTACAAGGAAAAGAAGACGTTTATCTATATAAGCGTCAGGTACCAATTGAACTAATTCTAAAAGCGATTGGAGTCTTAGTAGGGTCATGCGCTACAGTAATTATATCAACACTTTTAATTTCACTAGCTGAGCCAACCCTGGATTTTATTCAGATTTTATTTGAAGTCGTCTCAGCCTTTGCTACTGTCGGTCTTTCCACAGGGATTACCCCAGACGTTTCTACCTGGGCAAAGCTAGTTTTAATTGGAACAATGTACATTGGCAGGGTTGGAGTTTTGTTGCTCATGGCATCCCTACTAGGAGAACCCCGTCCCAGCGCAGTTCAGTATCCAGAAGAAAACTTACTTGTGGGATAATCCTAGGGAAAAGGTCTACTTGCTTGCCAATGGCAAATGGCAATTAATACTTAAGAATAAACAAGTAAGACGTAAAAAATTACTAAAACTACAAGGGATACACTAAGCAAGTCACAGGAGGCATCGTGAATCTATCATTTTTAACATTCTTGCGTAACCTACCCAAAGAAAATAAACAGTTTGCCGTTATTGGATTAGGGCGTTTTGGTCGAGCCGTCTGTTCCACACTCTACCAACTTGGCTATGAGGTTCTGGGTACTGATATTGATGAAAAACTAGTTTCCCAAGTGTTAACCAATAAAATAGCTTCCCATGCTGTGCAGCTCGATTCAAAAGAACCCTCAGCATTGAAAGAAGCCGGGATTTTGGAATTTGATACAGTAATTATTGCCATCGGTAACTATGTACAAGAAAGCATTATCACCACCCTCAACTTAAAAGAAGCAGGAGTTCCTTACGTCATTGCCAAAGCTTCCTCAGAAGTTCATGGCAAGCTGTTAAAACGGGTAGGAGCCGATCATGTAGTTTTTCCTGAGAATGACGCAGGTTGTGCTTTAGCACGCTCCCTCACCAAACCATCCATCTTGGAATGGTTTGACCTAGACTCTAAGCACAGTATTGTCGAGGTCAGAGTGCCAGAAAAATTTGATGGCAAAAGCATTATGGAACTGGAATTGCGCAAGCGCTATGGCTTGACTGTCCTGGCTATCAAGGGAGATGCTGAATTTGAGATTAACCCTGACCCTAATCAACTGCTGTACAAAGATATGCTTATGGTTATCATTGGCTCCAACGCCGATATTGACCGCTTACCCATCTAAAGCTTAGGAATCCCTCTTTCTGGTTCAGACTTTTCCGGTTCCATCTGTTCAGTTTCAGTGGAATCTACCTTAGGAGTTTCTTGGGATTCTACCTCCAGAATCTCAGGAGACTTCATCTGTGGAATTTCAGGAGAGTCTACCTCAGGAGTTTCTTGAGTATCAACCAACTTTTCTTGTGCTTCTAGCTGCTTGATGTACTCATCAACCTCTGTCACCTTCTCCTCATTACCTGCAAAGGCGAATAACTCTCTAGCTTTGACCAAAGAAGAGAGAGCTTCCTCTCGCTGTTGAGACTTTTCTAAGACTACACCCAAGTTGTAATGACCTTCTGCTAATGCCGGAGACAGGCTAAGAGCTTGCTGATATTCAGCCATGGCTTCCTCATACTGTTCTTGCTGTTGTAGAGCAACACCAAGGTTGTAGTGGGTCAAGGCGTGGTAAGGATCCAGTTGCACAGCTAATTTGAGTGTGGTAACTGCTTCGGCGTACTCACCATTCGCTGTCAGTGCTGCCCCTAGCTGTCGGTAAGCATCCACATTTTCCGGTTCCAGTTCCGTCACCAAGCGAAACCGAGTAATCGCTTCCGCCAACTCTCCTTTCTCAAACAAAATTACCGCTAATTGATACTGAGCCGGGGCCAACTTCGGGTCAACCTTAACTGCTTCCCTAAAGGATTCCTCTGCCGCTGACTTTTCCCCTTGCTCCACCAGTAATAGTCCCAACTGGTAGTGTGCTTTCACCAATTTAGGTTGAGTGCGAACTGCTTGTCTGAGTGCAGTAGTTGCTGGTCCAATCTGGTCTTGCTCGACTAAAATCAGTCCCATGTTATAGTAAGCTTTGCCATAATCTGGGTCTAGGCGAATGGTGGCTTGGTAGTGTTCGATCGCCTCTTCTTGATTACCCTGAGATTCCAGAGCTAACCCTAAGTTATAGTAAATATCGGCTGATTCGGGATTGAAAGACAACGCCTGTCGATAAGCAGCGATCGCACTATCGGGTGCCCCTTCCTTGTAAAAAGCAATGCCTAAGTTGTAATAAGCTTGTGACAACGTTGGGTCAAGGGCAATAGCAATTTGGTATTGTTCCAATGCCAGCTGGTTCTTACCCTGCTGCAAATAGGTATTCGCCAACAAATAGCGTCCCATGGCCATATAGGGGTCAAACTCAAGGGCTTTACGAAAAGCGCGCTCTGCCCCAGGAAAGTCCCGGCGTCCGTACAGTTTCACGCCAACTTGAAAGTATGAAGCCGCATCCAGGTTATTGGAGTATGGACCTTCCATCAACTGCTTGGTTCCTTTATACTCAGGAATCTTTTGACCTTGAGCTTGAGCAATACTTGTCAAACCAAAACTGATGATAGTGGTAGCTAGCAGCGGTATCGTTCTCATTCACCCTTTTCCTATAAGCTGAGACATTTTTGGTATACTACAGGATAATATTTTTTTACTAGAATAATTAGCTGCTTATCAAGCCCATCCCCACAGGAAATGACCCTAGCTGCTGCTCCGATATGCGATCGCAAAGATCAAACCCTATCCCTAGTCGATTCAGTCATTGCCCAATCCCAAGCAGAAGGGGTATTCGTCAGTCTCAGCCTTGGTGACGAATTTCTGAGCCGCTTCTCGGAAAATCAGATTACCCAGAATATCAGCCGCCAACGCTGCCAACTGACCATTACCAGTTATTTCGGTAAGCGTTGTGCCTCTGCTACCACAACAGAACTAGACCCAGAGGCAATTGCCCAAACTATCCAACGTTCTGAACAACTGGCTCGCATTGCCCCAGAAGATCCGGAATGGGTACCCCTACTAGAAGCCCAGGATTATGAGCAACGCACCCCAGCCTTCGATCAAGCCACAGCTAACCTTTCCCCCTTGGAACGGGGAGAAATGGTCAAGGGAGTATGTACCTTAACTGCTCAGGCAGGAGTCGAAGGGTCTGGTAAGCTTAGTACTCAAGCCTTTTTACGAGTTGTGGGCAACTCCCAAGGGTTACGAGCGTTAGACCAAGGTACAGAGGCAGATTGTAGCGTTACAGCCCGTATAGACGATGGTTCGAGTTGGAGTCAAAGCACCGCCTTTGCCATAGAGCAGTTACCGATTTTAGACAAGTCATCGATAACAGCTCTAATTGAACGAGCTAAAGCCTCACGTCACCCCCGTAAGGTGAATCCAGGTACCTACCCAGTTATATTTGATGGTGCTGCCTTTGCGGAATTGCTGTCTTGGGTAATCTGGAATATGGATGCTCGGGCAGCGGATGAAGGACGCTCCTTTATGTCCCATAGTGATCAAACCGGTAAGCCCACTGGTAACCGCTTGGGTCAGCCAATGTTTAGCCCTATAGTGCAGGTACAACGCGACCCTGCTCATCCCCTACTCCAATTAGGCACTTGCTTTCGGGATGGATTGAGTAATCGCTACACCGAGGTGATTAAGGACGGTATTCCCCAAATCCTTTACTATAGCCGCTATTGGGCAGCTCAGAAAGGCAAAGATCCAACTGGACTATTGTTTCCCATTGTCATGTCCGGTTCTAGCCAAAGTCTAGCTGACCTGATTGCCCAGACAGAGCGAGGTATTTTGGTAAATCGTGCTTGGTATGTGCGCTATGTCAATCCCAAAACCCTAGAAGTCACAGGGATGACCCGTGATGGCACATTCTGGATTGAAGACGGTCAGATTGCCTACCCGATTAAAAACCTGCGCTTTAACCAAAGCCTGCCTCAAATGTTGAAAGAAGTCGATGGCCTAAGCAAAGTACAGCGCTACGGTAACATCGTAGTTCCAGGAGTTCGGGTCAAGGCATTTAACTTTGATAGTATCACTGACAGCATTTGAGCCAAATCATGAAGGATCAAATGTGAAGAATTAAAGAAGAAAGCTGTCATGTGAAATGTGAAAGCTCAAATGTGAAAGCTCAAATGTGAAAACTTTACCTTTTATAGCGCTACGCGCAAGTCAGAAAGGTTCGAAGTCAGAAGTCAAAGGTGCGCTTTCCGTTCTCCGTAGGAGACGCGGGGCGCGTTCGGCGAATTAAATTCGCCACGGGTCGCACCTAAAAGTAAGCTATGACTAAGTTTCGGAGTTTAGGAGCGATGCAGCGCGGTCTTGGGGAGGCAGCGCGGTCTTGGGGGTTCCCCCGGAGACGAAACCTTAGACAGGCTCGCCTTTATGGTTGGTAGGTTATGCAAAAAAGGGTTAAAACTTATTGATTAAGGCGAGCCTGTCTTACGGTAACTTCAAACCACTCGCTATTGCCGTGGTTTCCCCCACTCGCTATTGCATCAAGACAATGTCAAACATCTGAATGCGTAGTGCTATACCTTTTGCCTTCACTTAACCCATTACCCATTACCCATAATGCCCTTAGGTGTTTCTGTTTTGGGGTCATTTACTATAGCAGGGCAACGGATGCTAAAAGTAGAGCCAACACCAATCTGGCTTTCCACCGTAATTTGACAACCCATCATCTGGCAGAAGCGTTGGCTGATGGAAAGACCTAAACCCGTTCCACCATACTTTTTGGTGGTTGAATTATCTGCCTGGGTAAATGGTTGAAATACTTTGTTAAGTTGTTCTGGAGTCATACCAATGCCAGTATCAGCTACCGAGAATATCAACCAATGATCAGATTCGAGATTCGCTAAGGTATTGGAGGAGGTAGGAATATCGATTGTGGTGTAGGAAGCACTTGAGGATCTCGAATAAGGTTGGGATAACTCCAAGATCAGTTCGTTCTTGCCATTGCTATGGTTACTTCCTTCACGCTTAATGCTAAAAGTAATCGTGCCTGTTTCAGTGAATTTAGCAGCATTACTTAGCAAGTTTAACAGAACCTGCTTGAGCTTAGTCCGGTCAGCCACCATTGTGCCGAGAGAGTCAGCACTGCTGATCTTTAGACTATTGTTCTTTTTCTGCATCAGTGGCTTAGCAAGGCTTTCCAATTCCACTATCAGGGTAGTAACATCAAAGCTTTCTAAGTACAGGTTCATCTTGCCCGCTTCAATCTTTGAAATGTCTAGAACATCACTGATCAGTGTGAGCAGGTGCGTACCAGAGTTCCAAATCTCCTTTAAGTCAGAGACGAACTCGTCATAGCCTAACTCCTCGGCATCTTCCCAGAGCAACTGACTTAAGCCAAGAATACCGTTAAGGGGTGTCCGTAGCTCATGGCTCATACTAGCCATAAAGGCACTCTTGGCATGGTTAGCTTCTTCAGCCGCTTCTTTTGCCTGTTGCAACTCAATCTGAGCCAACTTGTTCTCCGTAATATCCCGGACAATGGTCAGCACTTCTTTATCTCCACTGACCACAATCCGTGCTTCAAAATGGCGGCGTTGGCCATTAATAAACCTCTCATGTTCAAAGATTTGGGTCTCCCCAGTTTCCAAAGCTTGCTGAACATTGCGGATATAAAGTTGAGCTATCTCTAGTGGTAATGCATCATACACCGTTTTACCCAAGACTTGATCAAAAGACCCAAAAGAGTTCTGATTCCTTGCCACTTTATAATCTAGAAATGTACCATCGTGACTAAAGTGCAACATTAAATCTGGAATAGCATTGAGCAAGGCTCGATTTTTACCTTCACTTTGGCGCAGATCTGCGGTTTGCTGTTCCAAACTTTCAATGAGTTTTCGCAGCCGGGAAGTCATCCGGTTAAAGGAATCTGCCAACACCGCTAGCTCATCCTTGGTGTGAACAGTAATCTTCTGGTTCAAGTCCCCAGCCGCCAGACGCTGGGTTGCAGCAGTCATCTGTTGCAATGGTTCAGTGATTGACCGACTCAGCAGCAGTGCCAACAGGGTACCGGCAGCGGCTGCAGTTATTGCCACCACTAGACCTTGATTGCGTACCGCAGCAATTTTATTGTTCAGGGGAGCTGTAGACAGTCCGACACTAATCGCTCCCACTGTCTGATTCCCGAGAATCACTGCTTTCCCAACAGTAAGTTGGTCAGCATCCCAATCAACATATATCTTATCACGTTTTAGCCTTAGCAGCTTCTCGCCAACAGGGTCACTCTCGATACTATACACCTGACCATCTACCGAATCGGCTTTGGCTACGATCCGTCCATCTTTTTGGTAGATAAAACCCTCCTCCACTAACCCCTGATCCCCCAGCTGCTCCATGACCTGCTCCAAAGAATCAGGATCTGCAAGGTAGAGCGCATCAGCAGTCACTAGGATCAGAGTATTAAGCAATAGATTAGCCTGTTGCTTGAGTTCTTTACGAAAGGTTTGTTGCTCACGGTGCAGAGATAGCATGGTGACACTAGCCACTGCCACAATCACCAAGCTAGTCATGGTCATTGTCAGTTTAGTGGCTAATGGCCATTGTCTCCAGCTAAATCTGCCCATGCAATTTACCGATTCTCAACAATGTTGTATAACTGTTGCATCCTTTCCAACCCCTGTAGAGTTGGGAACTCATCAAACTTAGCAGTCTTCTGGAACTTAGTCAGCACTTCTTTGCCCTTGGGGTCGTTATGCATGGTACTCAGGATACTCTTGAGCTGAGCCAGTAACTCAGGATCCATATTGCCTGGAACCATCACGACTTGCCGAGGTACTTTTTCTGTTTCAGCCAAGATACTCATGGCTTGGCGGACATCCTCGGGGACTTGCTCGAAAGTCTGGTTATCCACTGCACCAGCGTCTGCCTTTGAGCTAATCACCCATTGGATAGTATTTTCATCATCATCACTGAAGATATACCCCACCTCATTAGCTGCCACTACATCACTGCTTGATCCCTTTTCATTAGGCTTCAAACCTGCTTCAATCAGATAAGCCATAGGTAACATATAGCCAGAGGTCGATTGTCTATCATCAAACGCGATCTTCTTACCCTTGAGGTCAGCTAGGGATTTAATCCCTCGGTCTTTCATAGTAAAGATAATCGTGTGGTACTCAGCATCACCCCGTTTCCAGCGGCGCAAAATTGCTTGAGCACCAGACTCTTCATTAATCCTCATGGCTGGGTAGAGGCTATCGAAGTATAGGTGTACCTCCCCTTCTTTGAGCCAGTTGATCATGGTAGGAAAATCCGAGGCAATTTTTACTTCGCCAGTTTTAATATCGAACTGACTCAACTTGTCAGCCAGGTAATTTGCCAGGGGCTGGAAGCGGCGGATCTTTTTAGCTGGATTTTTTGAAATATCACCTAAGACAATCACCTTCGTGTCTTCAGAAATTGTTGATGGCTCTAAGTTAGGCTTTGATTGATCTGCTGGTTGAGTACAGCTCACTAATGAAGTGAGCAGACCAACGAGCATAACTTTTCCTAACAGCTTGGTTAACATAGTGTCCTACTCTCAATTACAGTTAGAACCGATGTCTTCACAGGTAGATACTAGGGTTAGCCATGTCAGGATGGCTACCTTAGCCAACTTAGCAAAGTTTTCAGTGAATCTACCTAAGAATAGCGATTTACTGCAGGACACTCTACCTCAACACAAAAGCCCATAGGTAAATTCACTGATTCGGTTATCCCCTTGAACTGTAGATGCCTTAGTAATTGCTTGGGTTAGGTGAAGATCAATACAGGAAAACTTAATGCCAGAACACCCTAGTGCAGTTGGGCTAGAGCGAGTTGCATGCTTAGAGGGAATGACACACTCGCCTGATGGACAAAGGGAAAAGGTATTCCTCTTACCCCAAGGCCTTTTCCTTAGCCCTTTTCCTTGTCCTAGTAGGTATTGCCTCCGAACAATCATCTCTTTGAAAGTACCTTAGTTTCACCAGTTTCACCTCCCCATAGACACCCTGTGCTAAAGCAGACCTTGCATAGCTCGAAGCTCCGGTTTCTTGAGAAGTCATAGATTACCTCCCGGTTAGACAATGACTCTTGAGCATCGGAGTAGATGCATTAGTGTGGTAGAACCTAGGAGCTATTTTATATGGTATCACTTTATCTGGTCATATCACATTATCTACTTACTAGCAATTGTTTTGACAACTTAATAGTTATGGGATCTTAATGTACACCTTATACTAGACTATATCGAATTGCATTATTGTAGTTTTTTATAGTTTATAATTGTATTTTTTTGTATATTTAGTGTTTTTTTTAAATATATGGAATATATTCCCATTAACAATAGTAAGCTAAATATCAAATAATAACGACATAATTAAATTAATGTTAAACAATTTTATATTAATTTAATTATTTTTCGTTCCAGGATTAAGTTATAATTGAAAATTATACTTGGTCGTATAACTAGCTCGACGCTCTAAATTTGGCGTAAAAAGGTTAACTACCCTAAATAATATTGATACGGCATTTTACACTCTGCTATACATAAATAATATTTAATATATTTGTTAAAAACAAATAATAATAGCTAGTTTTATATATAAAAAACTATAACAAAACAAATAGTAATTATGATTAATATTCAGAGTTATAATTAAGTTTTTATCTAAAAACTTAATCAGATATCCAAAACTATGCTAATATTTATTAATCATATTCTGTAAATTACCGCCAAAGTGGCGTGAAACAAAGTTGGATTAGCTTTTAAATTAAAGTTATCCCATCAGGCTGTGGTGATTCCTTATTTAAAGATTGAGTAAAGAATTTGTGAAGTTTCAGTAAAGATTTGGTGAAGTCTCAGTGAATATTACTAGAACTACACGAAATTGATCACTGATATAAAAAATTGCTCATATAAATTGCATCATAAATTGGATCAGAGGCATTTCATTTACAGTATTAGCTAAGTATTACCTATACCTAGACACAGCCAGGAACACCATGGTAAAACATCAGAGTCCATCCATTTTTCCTAGAAAAATGCC